>JAHDYN010000387.1 GCA_023383735.1 Gammaproteobacteria bacterium
GATGATCAACGCGGCCGTCGTTGCGCTGGCAGAATCCGTGACAGATGCGGAACTGGCAGTGGGTCTGATGTTTCCGGCGACCAAACGCCTGCGGTCAGTGTCTCGATCGGTCGCCCTGGCCGTGATGGAGTGCGCCATTGCCGAAGGAGGCGCAGACCCGGGCATCGCGGCATTGGATAGCGCCGCGCGACCAGGACACCTGGACAACATGATCTGGGAACCGCACTACCGGCGTTATACGGCCGGCTGAATATGAACCGGACCTTGAATAGCCGCGTATCGAAAATGATGATCGGCGCTCGCTGGTCACGAGGCATTCGCCAGCTTGTCGAAATCGCCGGCATCGTGCCTTTCGCGTAGTTGCTCTTCCGGCTCGCCCCAGACACGGTTGACCATGCGACCGCGCTTTACCGCCGGACGGCTGTCTATCTCCTTCGCCCAGCGCTGCACGTTGTCATAGGTCTGCACTTGCAGGAACTCACCGGCTTCATAAAGCCGGCCAAGAGCAAGCGCACCATACCAGGGCCAGGCGGCAATATCGGCAATGCTGTAATCCTTGCCGGCAAGGAACGCATTGTCCGCCAGCCTGCGGTCCAGCACGTCGAGCTGGCGCTTTGCTTCCATGGCAAAGCGGTCGATCGCGTATTCGATTTTTGTCGGCGCGTAGTGATAGAAGTGACCGAAACCACCACCGAGAAAAGGAGCGCTGCCCATCTGCCAGAACAACCAGTTCAGTGATTCGGCACGCGTGGCGGGGTTGGCTGAAAGAAACGCGCCGAACTTTTCGGCCAGATAAAGCAGAATGGACCCAGACTCGAATAGTCGTGTCGGTGGCGCCGTACTTCGGTCCACCATGACCGGGATCTTCGAGTTTGGATTCAGTTCGACAAAGCCGCTGGAGAACTGGTCGCCTTCGTTGATATCGATGAGCCAGGCGTCGTACTCAGCGCCGGAATGTCCCAGGGCCAGCAACTCCTCGAGCATTACGGTGATTTTTACGCCGTTTGGTGTTGCCAGCGAATAGAGCTGCAACGGGTGCCTGCCCACAGCCAGCTGCTTTTCGTGCGTGGCACCCGCAACCGGACGATTGATGTTGGCAAACTTGCCGCCGCTTTCCTTGTCCCAGGCCCATATGGCAGGTGGCTTGTAGGTCATCTTCTTTCCCGATGCGCCCTCTCTTTCGGCACCACCTCCGGGCTAGCGCACGGCAGAGCCGCGAGCGGTCTCGTGGGTCTGCTGACAGCCCAGGCAGCGCTTTGCGGTCGGATACGCAACGAGTCGCGCGTAAGGGATCGGCGAGTCGCAATCGATGCACGTGCCATAAGTGCCCGTCGCGAGGCGGGTCTCGGCCGCAAAAATATCCTGCAGTTCGCCCGCATCGCGCACCACTTCCGCATTGTTGACGTCGGTCAGCAGCTTGGCTATCGATCTGTCGCCGGCGTCCGACGTGCCGGACAGGAGTTCCTCATAACCCTCCGTACGCATGCGCTTGAGACCTGTGCGAATTTCCTCGCGCAGGGGCTCCTTGCGCTCACTCAGCATTCTGGCGAGCTTTTCGCGCTCGCTGGTCGATAACGCGCTCATGACGCAGCCGCCACGATGGATGGTCTTGCATACCACTTGAGAGACATCTGCGAACTCCTTCTGATGCGTTGATCGCCTGGACGGTTACAAGTTCGGTTGATCACATTCTCAGCTGCGGGCGCCGCGTTGCGTAGCCTGTGCTGTGCCTTGTCAGTATGCCAGAAGGTGAGGTTGTCAAATGGCTTGTTCAATGACCGGATGATCCCGGCGAATTCGTTGTTGACGATGGTTCCACCCTGAAGCCGGGGTGGCGGGCACGGAGTACCTGGCGTAAGCTCTTCCAGAACAGCCGGCCTTCTGCCGAGCGAAGACAATCCAGCGCCAATTCGACGGGGCTCCTGACCCGGCAGGACGCCACAAGGACCAACCAGCAGGCCGCTCGGCGTCACCACGTTCACATGCAGCAGTCGCATCAAGCCGGAACGAGGGAACCAGGACATGAATGAAGACCCGATGGGTATCAAGGCGAGCCTGGCGACAGCATCGGGGGCTGTTTCGTACATCAGCCTCGCCAGGTTGGCAGCCAAAACCGGTGCGGACATCGCGCGCCTGCCGCACACCGTCAAAATCCTGCTGGAGAACATCGCCCGGCGGGCCGGTGGTCGCGACGTCAC
>JAHDYN010000388.1 GCA_023383735.1 Gammaproteobacteria bacterium
GCCGTGTGCAGGGCACTGGCGATCTGGGTGCGGTGATGCAGGGCGCGATGCTCGCGTTCAACCTCGGCGTACTCGCCTTCGCGAGGATTGAGGGCCTGCAGTTCACTGACCTGAAAAGCCAGCAGCTCACGACGGCTCTCCCGGTCACGATCCCGCGCCAGCAACTCGCGGTGTTCCTGCGCGGCGCTCTGCCAGGCGCGCCAGGCCTCGCGGACCTTTCCACGCAGGGCGAGTGTGTTGCCGGTGCTGTCGAGCACTTCGCGCTGGGTACCGGCATGCCGCAGCGACTGGTAGTCCTGCTGCCCGCAGATGTCGACCAGCAGGCTGCCCAGCTCGCGCAGCAGCTGGGCTGCCACGGGCCGTCCGTTGATCCAGGCACGCGAGCGGCCGTCGTTGCCGACGACCCGGCGCAGCAGGCACTCGCCGGCCTCTCCGTCCAGATCGTTGTCGGCGAGCCAGGTGCTGGCGGCGGGGTTGTCGTCGGTATCGAAGCTCGCGCTGACCTCGAGGCGCTCGGCGCCGCTGCGGATTGCCAGCGCATCGCTGCGTTCACCGAGTGCCAGCGCCAGCGCATCGATGAGTATCGACTTGCCGGCGCCGGTTTCGCCGGTCAGCGTGGTAAAGCCGGGGTCGATCTCGAGTGCGACTGCCTCGATGATGGCCAGGTCACGGATGTGCAGCTCGCGCAGCACTAGCCACCATCAGCCTTCGGGGGCAGGTGGACAGGCGTGCTGTCGCGCGCGTCGCGCCCCCACAGCAGCTTGCTGCGCAGGATGGCGAAGTAATCGTAGCCCGTCGGGTGAATCAGTTCGATGCGCTCCCTGGCGGCACGCACATGGATGCTCCAGCCCGGCGCCAGCTGCCCGACCGGTTCGCCATCGCAGCTCACATCGGCGTGCTCCGACTGCGCGGCGCGCAACCGGACTTCCGCGACGCGCGTGGCCGGGATCACCAGGGGACGGTCGCTGAGGGTGTGTGGACAGATCGGAATCAGCAGCAGCGCGTCAAGGCTCGGTTCGACGATCGGGCCGCCGCAGCTCAGCGCATAGGCGGTGGAACCGGTCGGCGTGGAAACGATGAAGCCGTCGCCCAGATGGGTGTTCACGTATCGCCCGTCGACGAAAGTCTGGTACTCGCACATGCGGCCGGTGGCATGCCGCTTGACCACCACGTCGTTTAGCGCCGTGCCGCTGGCCACGACCTCCTCGCCATGGCGCAGATCGACGAGCAGCAGCATGCGCTGTTCGCTGACATATTTTCCGGCCAGCACTTCATCGACCCGGGCAAGCATGTGTTCGGGTCCGACATCGGCGAGAAAGCCGAGCCGGCCGCGATTGATGCCGAGCAGGGGGGTCTTGCGGCGGGCGATGCGGCGGGCGGCATACAGCATGCTGCCGTCGCCGCCGATCGCGATCACCAGGTCGGCGCCATGAGCGATCTTTTCGTCGGAGACGCGGCGCACCTGCCTTGGCAGGGCACGGGCACGGAGCGAGTCGCTGGCCTGCAGCTTCAGGCCGGCAGCGAGCAGGTGGGTGGTCAGTACCTGCATCGAGTCGAGCGTGCGCCGGTCCTGCGGGTTGCCCATCAGTGCGATGGTGGCGAAGCGTGCGGCGCGCGTTTTTTTTCTGGTCACAGGCGACCCCGGTACAGGAAAGATCTTGCGTCCCCGATCCGGGCGCAACGGCTATGTGCAACATAAAGGGTCGGGCCACGCCGCGGCAAGCGGCCGAAGCAGCTTTTCTGCCCGGCTGGCTGCCTTGACACCCGGAGAGCGCGGTTGTTAGCGTTCCCCGATCAGCAAGCGTAGCCGCATGAACCCTGGTTTCCGGCAAGCATGAGCAGTGATACCACCCGCCCCATTCCTTCCGAGCGTGCGCAGCACATCCTGCGCGCACTGGTGGAGCACTATATCCGTGACGGGCAGCCGGTGGGGTCCCGCACGCTGGCTTTGCAATCCGGTCTCGATCTCAGCCCAGCCACGATCCGCAACGTGATGGCGGATCTGGAGGATCTCGGCTTCATCACCTCGCCGCACACCAGCGCCGGGCGGATTCCGACCGCGCGCGGCTACCGCTTTTTTGTCGATACGCTGGTGCGCCTGAAGCCGCTGGCAGAGCAGGAAGTCGCGAAGCTGCAGACCCGCTTCGTGGAGCGTCAGCGGGGTGACGCCAAGGGCATCGTCACCACGGCCTCGTCG
>JAHDYN010000389.1 GCA_023383735.1 Gammaproteobacteria bacterium
CCTCGTGCTCGATGAAGCCGACCGCATGCTCGACATGGGTTTCATCCACGACATCAAGCGCATCCTCAAGCTGCTGCCGGCCAGACGCCAGAACCTGATGTTCTCGGCGACCTACAGCGAGGAGATCCGCACACTGGCCGCCGCCTTTCTGCATCAGCCGGTCAATATCGAGGTCGCGCGCCGCAATGCTGCGGTGGACAGCGTCACGCAGCATGTGCACGAGATCCGCAAGGAAGACAAGCGCCGGCTGCTGTCGCACCTGATCCGCACCAATGACTGGGGTCAGGTGCTGGTCTTTACACGTACCAAGCACGGTGCCAACCGGCTCACCAAGCAGCTGGAGGACGACGGCATCATCGCGTCTGCCATTCATGGCAACAAGAGCCAGTCTGCGCGCACCAAGGCGCTGAACGATTTCAAGCTGGGGAAGGTGACGGCACTGGTGGCGACGGAGGTTGCATCGCGTGGCCTGGATATCGATCAGCTGCCCTGCGTCATCAACTACGAGCTGCCGAATGTGCCCGAGGACTATGTGCACCGCATCGGCCGCACCGGCCGGGCCGGGGCGAGCGGTGTGGCGGTGTCACTGGTCTCCGCCGACGAACGCGGTTTGCTCAAGGACATCGAGCGCTTGCTCGGCCGCCCGCTCCAGCGCGCGCAGTTGCCGAAGATTTCCGAGCCGCCGGTGCGCGCGGCGCGAGCGGCGCCGTCCGTGCAGGACACGCGTGGCAACCAGGCGCATCCGCAGCGCGACGGACAGCGCCATGCCCAGGCTGCCGGTCAGGGGCAGCGCCAGAACCGCTATCGCGGCAACCGCGGCGGCGGTGCGCGGGCACGCAGCGGTTAGGCCCGCTATCGACCCGACCTGTCGCGGAGCGGCGTCTGTATATTTGGGGCATTCACTTCAGCCCTTGAGAGTCATCCGGGAGACTTGATGAACACAAACGCTTTCCGTGGCGGTCTTGCCCTGCTGCTGGCCCTGCTGGCCCTGCTGGCCTTTTCGCCGCTCCAGGCGGCAAAGCTGCATGATCCCGCCAGCCCGACCATCCTGCTGACCGGCTCGAATCGCGGCGTGGGCCTGGCGCTGGCGCAGGAGTACGCCGCGAAGGGCTGGAACGTGATCGCGACCTGCCGCACGCCGGCGAAGGCCGGCGAGCTGCAGGCACTGGCGGCCGCCAATCCGAAGGTCATCGTCGAAAAGCTCGATGTGACCGATGTCAGGCAGATCGGCAAGCTCGCGGAAAAATATCGTGGGGTTCCCGTCGACGTGTTGTTCAACAATGCGGCCTGGCTGGGTGAGCCGATCAGCAAGCAGCAGTTCGGCGATCTCGACGAGGACATGTTCGTCGAAGTCATGAAGACCAACGTGTACGGGCCGCTGAAGCTCTCCGAGGCTTTTGTCGACAACATCGCGGCCAGCCAGCAGAAGAAGATCATCGGCATGACCAGCGGACTTGGCTCATTGACCTTGATGGGCCGGATGTCGCGCTTCTACTACTACCAGATGAGCAAGGCCGCCATGAACATGGGCATGCGTGCCCTGCGCAATGACCTGCGGAGTCGCGGCATCATCGTGGCAATCGTGGCCCCCGGTGTGGTCGATACCGATCTGCTGACTGCCTCGGGTTTCAAGGGCGAGCGCCTGACGCCGGCCGAAAGCGCGGCGGCACTCCACAAGATGGTTGCTGCGCTGACCCTCGAGGACAAGGGCATTCCGGTCAACGTCGATGGCAAGCCCATCCCCTGGTGAGAAAAGAAAAGGTGTCAGATTTATTTTCCTGAAGGGTACCTGTCCGCTTCCCCATGAAAATAAATCCGGCACCTTTTACGCGTCGCAAGGTGCTGGTCAGCGCTGTGGCGCTGGCCGGCGGCGGTCTGGCGCTGACATGGCTGCGTCCCGGCCGCGATCGCACGCCGGCGCCCGCCACGCCGGGCAATCTGTCGCCCAACGCCTGGCTGCAGATCACGCCTGAGGGCGAGATCGTTCTGCAGGTCGACAAGGCCGAGCTCGGCCAGGGTGTGATGACCGGTTTTCTCACCTTGCTGGCTGAAGAACTCGATGTGCAGCCGGCGCAGATCAGCCTGCGCTCCGCACCGGTCGATCCCCTGTTTCAGGATCCGGTGCAAATGACCGGCGAGAGCAAGTCCATGCGCAGCCGCTGGTTGCCGATCCGCGAGACCGGTGCGCGCG
>JAHDYN010000390.1 GCA_023383735.1 Gammaproteobacteria bacterium
GGCGCGAAGGTGGTACCTGGCCGGAATGTGCCGGCCTAGCCGGACAAGGTTAAAATGCGGGCCCGGGTCAGCGGGTCCCCGACAGCAGGAAGCGGCATGAGCAAGCAACTGGCACCAGGCATCCAGGACCGGCGCTCCACCATCATGGGTTATGCGCTGGCCCTGCTGTTTCTCGCGCTGTTCTTCAACACCATCAACCTGCCCCGTACCGCGCTCGATCAGCGGGCCACCCTGCGGCTGGTGCACGACAGCCTTGGCCTGATCGTGCTGCTGCTCGCCGCGGTGCGCGTGTACTGGCATTACCGCGACCCGGCACCACTGCCGCCGGCCGGCCTGCCGGAGAGTTCCTTTGCCTTCAACCGTGCCATCCTGGTGTTCCTGTACGTGACCTTCACGGTCACCGGGCTGATCGGCTTCATCTATGCGTGGGGCGAGGGCCGTGACGTGGTGCTGTTCGGTGTCACGCTGCCTGATCTGGTTGCGCGCAGTGAATCCGTGCGTGTGCCCACCGGTTACCTGCACAGTTCGCTGGGCTTTTATTACCTGATGCTGCTGTCGATCTGGTTTGCCTTCGGTTTCTACCAGCACTGGCGTTACAAGGTCGGCCTGCGCCGGCTGTTCCCTGGCGCGCAGGTCTGAGGACTCATGGTGCTGATTCACGGCGTTGCGGAGAGCGGAAGTTGAGCGTTTCCATCGGTACCCGGTTTTTCCAGTCGATGATCCTGCTGGCGTTCCTGGCGCTCGCAGTGTTCTTTCCGTATCTCTGGTTCGGCGTCGTGCCTTTTGCCACGGATGATGTCGTGCCGCAGGCCGAGATCGACCGGCTGCTGGCCGGCAAGAACCTGCCGGATTACTACGCCGAACCGCTTGCGCCGATCCCGGCCGAAGAGCTGGAAGCGCAGAAGGTGGCATTCACCTGGTGCCGCTTCTGCCACACGCTCGAAAAGGGCGGCGAGAACCGGGTCGGACCCAACCTGTACCGGATAGTCGGCAAACCGGCGGCCGTCGCGCCGCACTTTGTCTATTCGCAGGCGTTCATCGATGCCCGCAACAACGGACTGGTCTGGACGCCGGAGAACCTGGCTGCATTCATTGCCGATACCGCGGGATTTGTTCCCCACAACCGGATGCGTTATCCGCCGATGATCGGTTATGAACTCAGCGCCGAACGCGATCGCCAGATGCTCGAGTACCTGATGCGCATGACGCGCTGAGCGGCGGCTCAATCCCCGACCTGCAGCCAGTCAGGCAGCGTCAGGCCCTTGCCGGCCAGGAACGCCCGGTTGAACAGCCGTTGCCGGTAGCGTAGTCCCGAGTCACACAGCAGCGTGACGATCACGTGACCGGGGCCCAGGCGTTTCGCCATGCGCAGGGCACCGGCCACGTTCACACCGCTTGAACCGCCGACCAGCAGGCCCTCCCGGCGTATCAACTCGTAGACCAGTGGCACCGATTCTTCGTCCGGAATCTGGAACGCCGTGTCCACCGGCGTATCGGCGAAATTGGCAGTGATACGGCTGGTGCCGATGCCTTCGCTGATCGAGCTGCCCTCGGCTTTGAGTTCGCCGTGGGTGAACCAGTTGTAAAGCGCCGAGCCCTGAGGGTCGGCAAGACCGATGCGTATGGCCGGGTTGCGGGCCTTGAGGCCGCGTGCCGTGCCTGCCAGCGTGCCGCCGGTCCCCACCGACGAGATGAAGGCATCCACCTTGCCTTCGGTCTGTGCCCAGATCTCGGCGGCGGTGGTCTGCTCGTGGTATTCGCGGTTGGCCGTGTTGTCGAACTGGTTGGCCCAGACCGCACCGTGTGCGGCGGTCTTGTCCAGCGCTTCAGCCAGCCGCCGGGACTGGTGCACGAAGTGATTCTGGTCCTTGAACGGCACAGCGGGGACCAGCCGCACATCGGCGCCATAGGCGCGCAGCGTATCGACCTTGTCCCTGCTCTGGTTGTCCGGCATCACGATGACGACGGGATAGCCCAGGCTGTTGCCCACCACGGCCAGACCGATGCCGGTGTTGCCGGCAGTTCCTTCGACGATGGTGCCGCCGGGCCGCAGTGTGCCGCGCCGCTCGGCATCGCGCACGATGCCGAGCGCAGCGCGGTGCGTGACCGAGCCGCCGGGGTTCATGAACTGTGCCGTGCCCAGGATCGCGCAGCCGGTGGCGGCCGCGACATGATTGCG
>JAHDYN010000391.1 GCA_023383735.1 Gammaproteobacteria bacterium
TGTCGACCAGGATCGAGATGAAGATGATGTTGTCGATGCCGAGCACCAGTTCGAGTGCGGTCAGCGTCAGCAGGGCGATCCAGGTTTCGGGTTGGCTGAAGAGTTCGATCATCGCGGACCCCTGATGTGGTCGGTTGGTCGGGCGGGTGGCGGCGCACATTATCGGCCAGTATCATGTAACGATCTGTATCTTTTTGGCTGCCTGCGGGGTTGTCCATGCGGCTCATCGTTGCGATCACCGGTGCCAGTGGCGCCATCTACGGCATTCGCCTGCTCGAGGCGCTGCGCGAGGTGCCCGACGTCGAGACGCACCTCATCCTCAGCAACGGCGGCAAGCTGAATATCGCGCTGGAAACCGACCGGGACCCCCGCGATGTCGAAGCCCTTGCACACGAGGTGCACAGCGACCAGAACCTGGCGGCAACCATCGCCAGTGGCTCGTTCACCACGGGCGGCATGATCGTTGCGCCGTGCTCTATGAAAACCCTGTCCGGTATCGTCAGTTCCCATGCCGACAACCTCGTTGTGCGCGCTGCCGACGTGGTTCTCAAGGAGCAGCGCAAGCTGGTGCTGATGCCGCGGGAAACGCCGCTGCACGTGGGGCATTGCCGCCTGCTGCTGCAGGCGGCCGAAATGGGTGCGGTGCTTGCGCCGCCCATGCCGGCCTTCTACAACGATCCGCATACGCTGGATGACCTGATCAACCACAGCGTGGGACGGGTGCTGGACCTGTTCCGCATTGAAAGCGGCCTGGTCAAGCGCTGGCAGGGTGCCAAAGCCGCCAGCCGGAACGCAGCAAGGAAATGACTGCGCCGGATGACGACGCTGACTTCGCCCGCGTTCGTGAACTGTTGGCCGGGCACAACACGCTGACACTGGCGACTTCCGGCGAGGGCGGCGCGTGGGCGGCCAGCGTTTTCTATGCCAGCGACGAGCATTGCAATCTCTATTTCGTATCCGATCCGAAGACCCGTCACGGACAGGACATGGGCCGGACCGCGCGCGTGGTTGCCGCCATCAATCGCGACGCTGCCGGCTGGGACGAGGTCATCGGCCTGCAGCTCGAAGGGCAGGTCGCGATGCTGACTGGCATCGCGCGTGCCACCGCACTCGCCACCTATCTCGCCAAGTTCGTCCAGATCCGGCGGATCTTCGAGTCGCCGCGCGAAGCCAGCGAGAAGCTGATCGCCGCGCGCCTGCAGGGCACCGCCTTCTGGTGTCTCAAGCCGGAGTGGATCCGGTTGATCGACAGCACGCGCGGCTTTGGCTGGAAGCGCGAGTTCCGTCTCTGAGCCGGTTCCTCAGTAGGAATCGCCGCTCGAGTAGGGCGGCAGCGTACCGATGTGAATGCCGCTGTCGACGATCAGCGTTTCGCCGGTGATCAGGTGCGGGCCTTCCAGGAACCACACCAGCACGCCGGCGATGTCTTCGGCGGTCGCTACCTTCTTCAGCGGCAGTTGATCGCCCATCGTCTTGATCATCGCGGCGTATTGCTCGTCACCCATGCCGCCTTTCAGCCAGCGGGTCTGGATCATGCCCGGCACCACGGTATTGATGCGGATCTCCGGGGCCAGGACATGGGCCAGCGACTTGGCCATCAGGTTGAGTGCCGCCTTGGAGGCCGCGTAGGGGATCGACGAGGCGATGCCGGTAACGCCGCCGATCGAGGAATCGTTGACGATGGCCCCGAAGCCCTGCTTCTTCATGATGGGCGTCACGGCGCGGATCATCTGGTAGGCGCCGACCACGTTGACGGCATAGATATCGAGGAAGTCCTGCTTGCTCACGCCGTCGAGCTTCGGGTAGGGATTGAACTTGGTGCGCGCGGCATTGTTGATCAGATAGTCGATACGGCCCCACTTGTCGATGGCGGCCTGTGCCATCGCACGGCAGGCGTCGTCGTCGGAGACGTCGGCCTGGAAGACGATGGTTTCCGCGCCTTTGGCAAGGCAGGCGGCTGCGGTTTCATCGGCCTCGGCCTTGCTGCGCGTGTAGTTGACCACCACGTTGCAGCCGCGTTCGGCCAGCAGGATGGCTGCTGCGGCGCCCACGCCGGTTGCTGATCCGGTGACGATCGCCACTTTCCTGTCGGCTTTTTTCATGTCCATGTTCCTGATTCCAGAATGGCCGTTGGCCCCGCAGGCCGCATAGCCTACCGGATATCGCGGTCGATC
>JAHDYN010000004.1:0-13414 GCA_023383735.1 Gammaproteobacteria bacterium
CTGGCCGACTGGAATCCCGGGGTACCGGTCACGTTGTGGCGTTCAGTAGGCCATTCCTACACCTGCTTCGTCATCGAAAGCTTCATCGATGAGCTGGCTGCTGCGGCCGGACAGGACCCTGCTGTTTTCCGGCGACGCCATCTCGCTGCACGACCGCGGCATCTGGCCGTACTCGATCTGGTGCTGGAGCAGTCCGGCTGGGCCACACCGGCAGTGGGGCGTCATCGCGGGCTGGCAATACAGGAGGCCTTCGGCACAGTGGTTGCCCAGGTTGCCGAGATCAGCATCGCAGCCGACAACAGCATCCGCGTGCATCGCGTGAGCTGCGCTGTCGACTGCGGGTTGGCGATCAATCCCGACATCGTGCGTCAGCAGATGGAGGGTGGAATTCTGTTCGGCCTGTCTGCGGCACTGTACGGCGAGATCAGCATCGAGGACGGTGCTGTCCGGCAGAGCAATTTCCACGACTACCGGGTGCTGCGCATGGCTGATTCGCCAGCCATCGATGTACACATCATTTCTGGCGGCACCGAGCCCAGCGGCGTGGGCGAACCCGGCGTGCCGCCGATAGCGCCCGCGGTTGCCAATGCGGTGTACGCCGCGACGGGCAAGCGCCTGCGCACCCTCCCGCTGCGTCTCTAAAAGGTGCCAGATTTAAAAGGTGTCAGATTTATTTTCCAGAAAATAAATCTGACACCTTTTCGGGCCTGGATTGTGTGCTTGATGCGTCACGCCGGCCGGGATGATGAGCAGATCGCCGGGGCCGGCGGTGACGGTGTGCTCCAGGGCTTCGCCCCAATGAATGGCGGCCTCACCGCTGATCACGCAGACCAGGCTGTCGTCGGTCCGGCGCTGACAGACGGGCAGACATGCGCCCGGGGCCAGCTCGATGGATCGAGCCGCCAGCGTCTCGACGCCGGTTGGCGCGTGGGTGAGTGCCGCGACGAGCTGCGCGACCAGTTCCCCGGCACCACCCCGAGCGATCTCGTCCTGGCGCACGACGCGCACGCCGTGATTGCACTGGCCTGGGGAAATGTCCGACATGCGCGGAATTATTGCATGGGCCTTCAGCGCCCTCGGTCAGCGGTTTTCCGGCAGCGGCGGCGTTTGAGTTCGCGGTACAGCGCATGTGCATCCAGATCGACGCCGCCCGGCCAGATGATCAGGCTGCGCCTGCGATCGATGCGCAGCTTGCGGAACTCGCGCACATCGCGCAGGGTTTCCAGCGACCCGGCTGCCAGCTGTTCCTCCAGATCAACGGCGCCTTCGGTGCCATCGGCATAGGTCAGCCACAGCTGGTAACGCTCGAGTGGCCAGGCAGCGATGAGTCTGGAAATCATTGCGGCAGATCCTGCGCCGCCACAGGGCGCCCGACAAGCCGGCAATCTCGGCAAAGTCGCCGCTTATGGCTTTGCTCAGCCGCGCTCCCGCCAGAGGGCAACGCGCTCGCGCACCAGCTGCTCGATGTCGTTCCAGTCGGTGGCGCGCGGTGGTGGAAGATCGCGGTTGGTCGAATTCAAGACCACGATGGTTTCGTGACCGGTGCTGCGCAGAGCCCGGATGTTGTCCGGGCTGTCTTCCAGGTACAGGTCGGCACCAACAGCCGCCTTGTCGCGCATGAAGCAGAGATCCCAGTACGGAATGCCATGCCGTTCCAGCCACTCGGTGGTTTGCCGGATCGCTTCCTTGTGAAACCAGTGGATGTAGAGGCGATGGGTGATGATGCGGATGCGGACCTCGGGGATCGTGTCCAGGCGGCGCAACGCCGCCGGCGCACCGGCAACCGGCGGAAGGCGCGCAAACAGTTCGCGTTCCTTTACAGCGAAACGGTGCAGGGCGTCATAGCCACCGGCCGCCTCCAGTCCCCATTCGCCGAAGCCATAGCTGATCTCGTCGGTCAGTTGCTGCTCGGCAATGCCCAGCCATTCGGCAGCGACGGGCTTCAGGCCACGGGCAAAATCCGCGACCACGCCGTCGAGATCCACGCCGAGCACGAATTGCCGCTCCACATTCATGGCAGACAGGGGGCGCTCAGGCTGTCCGTGCCGTGATTTCGATCAGGTGAAAGCCGAACTGGGTCTGTACCGGGCCGTGCACCTTGCCGAGTTCGGCGCTGAATACCACCTCGTCGAATTCCTTCACCATCTGTCCGGGCCGGAACTCGCCGAGCTCACCACCTTCCTGTCCCGAGGGGCAGTTGGAATATTCGCGGGCGATGCTCGCAAAGTCCTCGCCGGCCTCGATACGCGACTTCAGTACTTCGCAGCTGCTCTTGTCATCGACAAGGATGTGCCGGGCGCTGGCTTTGGCCATGGTGTTCTTCTCCTCAAGGCGGGGCGGGACAGGCTAGCACGTCGTTGCGACATAAGGGACAAGCGGTCTGTCCAGCCGATGACCGGTCGTAAGCTGATGAAAACAATAAGGTTTTCTGCAGAAAACGGAAGTGCGTCACGGTCTCCGTGGGCCACAGTCGCCATAGTTGCGCCCATCTGGAAGACACGGAGAAGACGGGTGTTCACTTCCTGCCTGCATACGCAAGGTCCCGGACGGGTCCGGGGCATGACGGCAATCGAGCTGCTGGCTGCCCTGTCCATTGTGGCGATTCTCGGCGCGATGGCTGTTCCGGCCTTTCGCGATTTCATGCAGAACAACCGGGCTGCCGAGCAGAGCAATGCCCTGATCGGTGCCCTGGCGCTGGCGCGCAACGAGGCGGTGACGCGCGGTGTGCCGGTTTCGGTCTGCGCGAGCACCGATGGCGAGAGCTGCGACGACGACGGTGCGCTGTTTACCCCCTGGACGCCGGGCTGGATCGTGTTTACCGATGCTGACGGCACGCTCGGTACGGTTGATGACGACGATGACGTCCTGCGCGTGCTGCCGGCACTTTCCGGTGAAGCCACGCTCGCCAGCAACAGGAGTTTCGTTTCCTATACGCCCAGCGGTTTCCTCAGTGGTGGCCAGGCCAACTTTGCCCTCTTTGTGCCCGACTGCACCGGCAACCAGAACCGTGCGATCAGGATCAACCCGCAAGGCCGCACCACCCTGGCTCATACGCCCTGTGCGGAGCCCGAGACATGAGTGGAGTTCACATCGTGAGAACCTCAATGCCTGGCCGGCACCAGTCGGGACTCAGCCTGATCGAGGTGCTGATCACCGTCGTGCTGGTGTCGATCGGCCTGCTGGGTCTGGCCGGCCTGCAACTGACCAGCGTGCAGAACAGCAACAGCTCCAATGAACGGTTCATGGCCACGACGCTCGCCCAGGACATCCTCGAGCGGATGCGCGCCAACCGGAACCGGGCCATCGGGCCGGGCCGGGTCTACAACCTGGCGATGGGCGCCGATCCCGGCGTTGGTGGTGTCGAAGGCGACGACCTTGACGCCTGGATAGACGCCATCGAAGCCGCGCTGCCCTCGGGCGAGGGGGCGATCCAGGTCGATGACGACAGCATTGCAACGATCACGCTGCAGTGGACCGACGCCTCGAACAAGAACACGGATGACAGCCGTGCCATGTCCCTCGTGCTGAGTACGACCTTATGAACAGTCGCAGCCTGAAGTGTTCCGGGCCGCTGAAGCGCCAGCGTGGCATCGGCCTGGTCGAGATCATGATCGCGGTGACGCTGGGCATCATCGTGACCGGCGCGGTGGTGCAGATCTACCTGAGCACCAAGCGCCAGAACGACATGCAGGGCGGTCTCACCGGCCGGCAGGAGGTGTCGCGCTATGCCACGCAGCTGCTTCAGCGGGACCTGCAGATGGCCGGATTTCGCGGTTGTCTGCGTGATCTCGGTACGGTCGTCAATACGCTCAACGATCCGGATGATTTCCTGAACAACTATGCGCGGCACGTCGAGGGCTTCGAGGACGTCGTCAGTGCTGCCCTGCCTGGTGAAATCACGGCCGGCGGCAACGACGTTGTGGCCGATACCGACGTGCTGGTGGTCAGAACGGTGGACGATCCGAACCTGCAGCTCACCGCCAACATGGTGACGAGTTCCAGTGACCCCGTGACCGTGCCGGGCCTGGATCCCGTTGCTCCGGATACGCCTGCCGTCGGGGACATCATGCTGGTCACGGATTGCGGTGGATCGGCGATCTTCGAGGTCACCGCTTTCGATGACGGCACCGGCACCATTACTCACGACGCCGGCGCCGGCGCACCCGGCAACAGCAGCAAGAACCTCGTGCGCCGCTACACTGCCGGTGCGCAGCTGTTCAGGCTGCGCACCACCACCTACTTCATACGCGAGAACGACCAGGGAATTGCCGGCTTGTGGCGTCGCGTTGGCGACGGCGAGCCGCAGGAACTTGCCGAGGGCGTGGAGAACATGCAGGTCCTCTACGGTGAGGACACCATCGGCGCAGACCAGGTTCCCGACGTGTACCGGACTGCCGATGCGGTCGTCAACTGGAACAACGTCGTCAGCCTGCAGGTGGCGCTGCTGGTTTCCAGCGTGCGCGAGAACGTCGCTGACGAGGATCCGCGCACCTTCGTCCTGCTCGACGAAGCGGCCGTTGGCCCGTTCGCAGATGGCCGACTGCGGCAGGTCGTGAGCTTTACCGTGGCCATGAGAAACCGTTTGTCATGAACATGCAATCGAACATGCAATCGAATTCCGGATCCCAGCGGGGCGCCGCCATGGTGATCGCGCTGATCATGTTGCTGGTGCTGACCCTGCTGGCAACGGCCAGCGCCCGCATGACGCTGCTCGAAGAGCGCATGACCGGCAATACCCAGGACCGCAACGTGGCCTTCCAGGCTGCCGAAGCCGCGCTGCGCTCCGGCGAGCTGATTGCCCAGGCACCGGTGATACCGGTCTTTGGCGGTGCGAATGCCGGCCTATACAAGCCGGCCGATCCCGACGATGCGCCGGTCTGGGAGGTCATGGACTGGAAGGATTCCGCAGCCGTGCATGCCGATGCTGCCCTGGATGCGGTGGTCGAGGATCTCGGCGGCGCCACGGCCGATTACATCGTGGAACAACTGCCACGTGTGCCTACGCCGGGTGAAAGCCTGGCTGCCGACACCACGGTGGATGAAGCGACGTTTTATCGCGTCACGGCGCGGGGCGTGGGCATGGCAGGCAATGCCACAGTCACCCTGCAGACCACGTTCAAGCGTTGAGGCGATACAGAATGAGCCATTGGAGGCACGATATGCGCAGCTCTCTCCGGACCGGAGTGTCCACGTTTCTCGTCGGCTTTCTGCTGACCATGAGCCAGGCCGGCAATGCGGTGACGGTTGCCCAGATGCCGCTGTTCATCGCCGCCGGCGTCACGCCGAACGTGATGCTGGTGGTCGACAACTCGGGCAGCATGAACAGCATCATCTGGGCTGCCGGTTTCGACTCCACGCAGACGTATCCGGACTGGAGTCCGATGATCGACCATGACTGCAATCCGGGCACAGCCCTGCGCGAGGCCTGGTCGGCGACGGACGGCAATATCAACCGCTCGACCCTGGTATCGAGCAACTATCGCGGTACCTGCGGCGGCAGCACGAATACCGCACCGACCTGTGCTGCAGGCAGCACGCGTGGACGAAATGCGGCTGGCACGGTAACCAAGTGCCTGATCCTGCCGGATCCGGTCGGCGGCGGCGCCACCCGCTACCAGGGCAACTATCTCAACTACCTGTTCGAGACCTATGCCGGCGGCACCAACCTCACGGGTGGACAGATTCCCAATACCTATCGCATGGCAGTGGCCCGCGATGTGGCCACCAATGTCGTCAATGACAATTCGAACCTGCGCCTGGGTCTGACCCGCTTCAATACCGATGCCGGCGGTCAGGTCATACAGAACTGCGGTGCCACTACGGCCGCCTTGAACACATCCATTGCCGGTCTGGCCGCAACAACATGGACGCCGCTCGCCGAAACGCTGTACGAGGTGACGCGCTATTTTCGCGGCATGAGCAGCCAGTACAACGCGGGGGTGAACTACACCAGCCCGATCCGCTATCGCTGCCAGAAGAGCTTCGTGATCGTCATCACCGACGGTTATCCGACCCAGGACGAGACCTTCCCGAACGACGATCCCGCCGACGATGCCGACACCAGTCGTGCGCTGCCGAACTGGGACAACCTGGCGCCGGCCACGCTGGCCTCGGACTATCCGAACTTTCCGCAGTACTCGGATGGCTTCGTCACGGGCGCGTCGACCGACGAAGGTGATTCGCTGTACCTCGATGACATGGCCAAGTTCGCCTACGACATCGACATGCGCACCGGCAACGATGACACCGGCAAGAGCTTTGATGATCCTGACGATCCCCGCCAGAACCTCGTGACCTATACGGTCGGTTTCACGGCCGCCAACCAGATGCTGGCCGATGCCGCGGAGTACGGCACCGGCCGCTACTACCAGGCCAACGACCAGGATTCGCTGACCATCGCCCTGCAGGCAGCGCTCGCCGACATCGCCCGGCGCACCGGCTCGGCTGCTTCCGTGGCCACCAACTCGACACGACTCGCCTCCGATACCTTCATCTACCAGGCGCGTTTCTCCAGCAAGGACTGGGGCGGCCAGTTGCTGGCCTATCCGATCGGCTACAACGGCAGCATCGCCAACCTGGAAGACGACGAAGAAGTGCCCTCGCTGGATCTCGGTGATGGCACCACGCGCACCGGCTGGAATGCAGCCAACGAGATGCCGGCTGCCGCGGACCGCAACATATATACCTACAATCCGGCGGCGGCTGCCGGTTCGCGCGGCCGTGAGTTCGAATGGGCCAGTCTGACCGCCGGCCAGCAGGCCGCACTGAATACAGACGTATTCGGCACTGTCGACAACGAAGGCGCCAACCGCCTGCTGTACCTGCGTGGCGATCGGTCGAACGAAGCGCCCAATGGCGTCGCTTTCCGGCCGCGCAGCTCGGTGCTGGGCGATATCGTGAACTCGGATCCGACCTATGCGGGTCAGCAGAATTACGGCTACGACGTGCTGCCGGGTGGCGAAGGCAGTTCGTACCTGACGTACCGCGAGAGCACGGCCTTCACCGGTCGCACGCCCGTGGTCTATGTGGCGGCCAACGACGGCATGCTGCATGGCTTCAATGCCGAGACTGGCGTGGAGATGATGGCCTACATGCCGAACGCGGTGTATCCGAAGCTCAGCGCGCTCACGCACCTTTCCTTCAACACCAATCACCAGCTGATCAACGATGGCGCACCACGTGCCATGGACGCCTACATAGGCGGCAGCTGGCGCACGATCCTGGTCGGCAGTCTCGGTGGCGGTGGCAGGGGCGTCTATGCGCTCGATGTCTCGGATCCGGACAACTTCTCTGCCAGCGATGTGATGTGGGAGTTCAGCTCGGCGGATGACTCGAACATGGGCGTGGCGATTCCAAGCCCGACCATCGCCCGGCTTGCCAATGGCAAGTGGGCGGCGATCGTGGCCAATGGCTACAACAGTGGCGGCAATGCCAAGCTCTTCTTGCTCGACCTGGCGAACGGTTCCATCATCCGCGAGATCGATACCGGCGTAGGCGGTGACAATGGCCTGTCCAACCCGACACCCGTGGACGTCGATGGCGACCGGATCACCGATTACGTCTATGCCGGCGACCTCAAGGGCAACATGTGGAAGTTCGACCTGACGAGCAGCAATGCGGCCAGCTGGGACGTGGCATTCAGCAGTGGCGGCGTGCCGGCACCGCTGTATACGGCCTGCAGCAGTGACCCGTGCACGGCCGGCAATCGCCAGCCCATCACCGCGCGTCCCGAGGTGGGCATCAGTCCGCCGGCCGGCTACTTCGTGTACTTCGGCACCGGACGCTATTTCGCCGATGGCGACAACGGCGTGGGTACCGGTGCGAACACCTTCTACGCGATCCGCGACACCAATGAAAAGGGTGCAACTTCGCTGGTCCTGCCGGCCGCGGGGCGGTCCGGGCTCGTGCAGCAAGAGGTAATCTACGAAGCGGTGAAGAACTTCGATGGCAACATCGAAGGCGTCCGCGTCACCACCAACAACACGATCGACGATGATGACGATGGCTGGTATCTGGATCTGCCGACCTCGGGCGAACGCCAGGTCAGTACGCCGATCCTGCGTGCCGGAAAGATCATCTTCACGACGGTCATTCCTTCGGGCGACGAGTGCTCGGCGGGTGGTGACAGCTGGCTGATGGAGCTCGACGCCCTGTCCGGGTCACGGCTGGCTGCGTCGCCCTTCGACCTGAATCGCGACCATGCCTTCGATATCGAGGACTTCGTCAACCTCGATCCGAATGATCCGGACAGTCCGATGGTCGCGGTCAGCGGGCGCAAGTCGAAGGAAGGCATCATCAAGACCCCGGGCATCATCGGCGGCTGCGCGGCAGGCAACATCGAATGCAAGTACGCCAGCGGCAGCAAGGGCAGGATCGATACCACCATCGAGAATGCCGGCAACCAGAAGGGCCGCCAGTCCTGGCGTGAAATCCAGTGAGGAACCGAACCATGCAAGATGACAAGCGCAGGCGAGTGGCTGTACTTCCGATGTGGCTGATGCTGATGCCGCTGACCGTCTCGACGGCCTTGTTTGCCGCCGAACCGGTGGAACCGCTCGTTGTCCGGATCGAGGCAATCGATGTGCCGGCACAGGAGATCCGCGCCGACGGCGTCGACTACAGCCTGTCGGGCCGGGCAACCGTGACGGTGGCGCCGGACACACGTCTGAGCCTGCGTGACCTGAAGCCCGGCATGCGCGTGGCGCTCGGTCTTGCGGTGCCTGGCGGCAGCGCGGTGAACAGTGTCGTGCTGCTGCCCGACTGAGCTGATCCCCGAACAAGGAACATGGCGATGAAATCCAGAACACGCGGCTTCACCCTCGTCGAGCTGCTGATCGTGATGGTGGTGGCCAGCATCCTGATGATGGTTGCCATACCGAGTTATCGGCAGAGCGTCATCAAGAGCCGTCGGGCCGATGCGCGGATCGCGCTCAACGATGTCGCGCAGCGTCTCGAGCGCTGCTACACGCAGTTCGGCGCCTACGATGCGGCGGGCTGCGGCATCAGCGACGGTGACGAGATCGCGTCAAGAGAGGGTTTCTATCTGGTCACCGTCACCGTCGAGGAGGTCGATGACCTGATGACCTACAGTCTCAGCGCGGCGCCACAGGACGCACAGGCCGAGGACACGGATTGCGGTGACCTCGAAATGAATGCCGTCGGTGTCCGCTCCGCAACAGGCGAGAACACCGCGCACTGCTGGTAGTCGCGCTTCCAGGCGGCCCGGCGCCCGTTCGGGGATCATGGCATCCGCCTCGATTTCAACCAGGATGTCCGGGCTGATATCGATCAGGTCGATGCCGGTCGAGTGATCGACGCAAATGATCACCACCCCTGTGGTGTGTTCATGCCGACCAGTTGACGAGTCCGCTGTACGCCGTACCGAGCACGATCAGGCCAAATGCGATCCGGTACCAGGCGAAGATCGTGAAATCGTGTGAAACGATGTAGCGCAGCAGCCAGCGCACGCACAGAAACGCCGAGATGAAGGCGGCAACCAGGCCGACACCGAACAGGCCGATGTCATGCACATCCAGCAGGGCGCGGTTCTTCCATGCGTCCCATGCGCCCGCCGCGACCAGCGTGGGTACGGCCAGGAAGAACGAAAACTCGGTCGCTGCACGCCGCGACAGGCCGAACAGCATCCCGCCGATGATCGTCGCGCCGGAGCGCGAGGTGCCCGGTATCAAGGCAAAGCACTGGGCGCAGCCGACCAGCAGGGCGTCCCGCCAGCTCATGTCATCGACTTCGACCACCCTGATCCGGTGCTGGCGCTTCTCGGCCCAGAGAATCACGAAGGCACCGAGGATGAACGCGATGGCGACGGGTATGGGCTTGAAAAGTACCGCCTTGATCGTGCTGCCGAAGAGGAGGCCCATGATTGCGGCCGGCATGAAGGCCACCAGCAGCCTCGCGATGAAGCGCTGGGCAGCGGCGTCACTGAACATCCCGGCCAGCACGCGACCAAAGCGCAGCCGGTACTCCCAGATGATGGCGAGCATGGCGCCGGTCTGGATCACGATCTCGAAGATCTTGCCCTTGTTGTCGTTGAAGCCGAGCAGGTCGGCCGCGAGGATCAGGTGGCCGGTGGAGGAGATCGGCAGGAACTCGGTCAGCCCCTCGACGATGCCGAGTATGAGGGCCTTGAGGAGCAGGGTGGAGTCCATCCGCGCATGGTACTAGATCGTACCCGGCGGGTTGGGGAGACGGGCCACATTTTCAGGTGTGGCCCGCCCCCCGGGTGCCGTATGTCAGTAGACGTCGTGTACGGTGTTGTAGACGTTGAACTTGCCCGTCGGCGTGATCATCTTCGGTCCCTTGATGACCTTCTTCAGCTTGCGGGTCTTGTCATCCACGATGACGATGGCGGACTGTTCCGTCTGGCCGCTCCAGACCGAGAACCAGACCTCATCGCCAGCCTTGTTGTACTCGGGCTGCACGATGCGCTTCGGCCCCGGGCCGAGCTTCGCCCACTCGCCGATCGGCAGCACCTTGTAGCCGGCATCGAGATTCCTGATGTCGAATACCGCGATGCTCTGCGAGATCTTCTCGTCCGGGTTGAGCGGCGTGTCGACCCAGAGGTTCTTCGAGCGGGGGTGCGTCTTGACGAACAGTGAACCGCCACCCTGGCCCTTCAGGACCTTGACCACCTTCCAGGCATGCTGCTGGTGCTTGGCAGGGTCGGTGCCGATGAGCGTGATCTTGTCGTTGCCCAGTGCGCTGGTCACCCATACCGGACCGAATTCCGGATGAATGAAGTTTGCACCGCGGCCCGGATGCGGAATCTCGTCCACTGGTACCTTGGCGACCAGCTTGCGTTCCTTCGAGTCGATCACTGCCACGATATTGGAGGCATTGGCAGCGGTCAGGAAGTAGCGCAGGCTGGAGTCCCAGCCACCGTCATGCAGGAAGCGTGCGGCATTGATGGTGGTGACGCCGAGGTTCTCGATGTCGCTGTAGTTGACCAGCAGGATGCGGCCGGTCTCCTTCACGTTGATGATGAATTCCGGGTGCTGGTGCGAGGCAACGATCGCGGCCACGCGCGGCTCCGGGTGATACTCCTGGGTATCGACCGTCATGCCGCGGGTGGAGACGATCTTGAGCGGTTCCAGCGTGGCACCGTCCATGATCACGTACTGCGGTGGCCAGTAGGCACCGGCGATCGCGTACTTGTCCTCGTAACCCTTGTACTTGGAGGTCTCGACCGAACGCGCTTCCAGGCCGATCTTGATCTCGGCAACCGCCTGCGGCGGATTCATCCACAGGTCGATCAGGTCGGTCTTGCCATCGCGGCCGATGGTGTAGACATAGCGGCCGGAGTGGGACATGCGGGAGATGTGCACCGCATAGCCGGTCTTGATGATGGCGATGATCTGCTTGGTATCGCCATCGATCAGGGCCACTTCACCCGCATCGCGCAGCGTTACCGCAAAGACATTCTCGAGGTTCAGCTTGTTCTGCTGGCTGGTGGGGCGCTGCTCGGGTGGCACCATGACCTTCCAGCTGTTCTTCATTTCCGGCAGGCCCCATTCGGGCGGCTGCGGTGGCTCGTTCTGGAGGAAACGGGCCATCATGTCGATCTGCGCGTCGGTCAGTTCGCCGGAGGTGCCCCAGTTGGGCATGCCGCCCGGTGAGCCGAACTTGATCAGCGCCTTGAGGTACTCGGTGCCCTTGGCCTGCGTGATGTCGGTGGTCAGCGGCTTGCCGGTGGCACCCTTGCGCAGCACGCCATGGCAGCCGGCGCAGCGCTCGAAATAGATCTTGGTCGCATCCTTGAGCTCTTCGGGCGTCATCGCCGGGGCCGAAACCCTGGTGGCCAGTTCCGGTGGTTCGATTTCCGAGGGTGCGCCCTGGTAGCGCTCCTGGGCCTGGCCCGCGCCCGGGTGTGCGCCGCCGGCCGCCTGTTTGAGCTCCAGGCCGTTGTCCACGCGGTACTGATGGACTTCCTTGGCGGTGATCTTGCCGCCGGAATTGCCCCAGCTGTTCAACACGTAGGTCAGGATCGCCGAGAGATCGCCATCGCTGATGTGGCTCATGGCCGGCATGGTGTTGTTGTATTCCACGCCGTTGACGACCAGCTTGCCGGACAGGCCCTTCAGGGTGACATCCAGCACACCCTTGGGGTTTTTGGCGATGTAGTCAGAGGCGGCGAGCGGCGGAAAAGCGCCGGCAAGGCCCTGGCCATTGGCCTGGTGGCAACCGCCACAATTGGCCTGGTACAGCGTCTCGCCCTTGTCGGCGGCAATACCTGGCGTGGCAAAGAGCGGCAACAGGATGGCCACGCCACCTGCCAGCAAAGCCCTGCTGCTCTTCTGAAGGCGGGTTACCGCCGACCGATTTTTCATATGGAAATCCCCAAAAATAAGACATGCGCCGCCCGGACCGCATGGCAGCTTGCGCGGGACGTTATCCCGCAGCCGGGGCAGCAACAATAGTGGTATGTACCTAAGAAAAGCCGGCGAGGCGCAATCCGCGAACAGGACCGCTCCGGTCCCCATTGCTCAGAACTTGATGCGCACCGTGATGCCGGCCTGACGACCGGGTGCGAGCGGGATGGCGAAGCCGCGCGGGGTGCGGCTCGGCGGCGAACTGCCTGCCTGCGGATAGGTGGGCAGGCTGCCATAACGCCCGTCGAAGTAGCGGAAGATGTCGGTTGGCGTATCGTCATCAAACAGGTTGCGTACCCAGAGACTCGCATCCCAACGGCCTTGCTGCACGCCGGCTTGCAGGCCGACGAGCCGGCGGTCGCCGGTCTCGATGAGATTGTGCTCGGCAGCGTACTTGGAGGACTCGAAGGTCCAGTCGCCCGCTGCATAACCTTGCATGTTCGCAGTCAGTGCCCGCTGGTAGCGCACCGCCAGCGAGGCCATGTGCTTCGGGACGCGGGGTGAGTCATTGCCACTCACGTCACCGAGCCGTTGCGTGTCGGCAAAACTGCCATCGCTGCCGCGCAGATCGGCTTCCTCGGGACTGATGTAGGCGTCGAATTCCGAATCGGTCCACGCGTAGCTGGCCTGCAATGACAGATTGTCGGTAAGTGCGGCCTGCAACTCGGCCTCGATGCCGTAGGCGTCGGTCTCGCCGGCATTGACGAGGATCGATTCAGTCCGGCCGGTATCGAGCTCGACCAGCGAGGTCAGTTGCTGGTCCTCGAGTTCCAGGTAATAACCGGCCAGTGCCAGTCTCAGGCGGTCATCGAGCAAACGGGCCTTGAGACCGAGTTCATAGCTCCAGAGGGTTTCCTCATCGACTGTACGGTAACTCTCGTCCGGTACGCTGCTGTTGAAGTCGCCCGGTTTGGTGCCCTTGGCAATGTTCGCGTAAGTCGTCAGGTCGTCGGTGGTTTGCCAGGTCAGCGTGAAGCGTGGTGTCAGGCTTCGGGATGTGTCATTGCACAGCGTGCTGTTGCACAGGA
>JAHDYN010000004.1:13424-17763 GCA_023383735.1 Gammaproteobacteria bacterium
GTCCAGCGCGGCGCAAAGTCGTATTCGATGCTGCCGAATACGGCGTGATTCTCGACCTCGTCCCGGGTCCGGGTCATCGGCGTTGGCGCGCCGGTCGTGGTGTTGATCTGGTTGCGGCTGACGGTTTTGGCGTCGCCCTTGTAGTAGTAGAGTCCGGCGACATAGCGCAATGGCTGATCGGCTGCCGAACTCAGGCGCAACTCCTGTGACAGGTCATCAAAGTCCCTGACCTCGCGAATCACCGGGGCGGCGGGACTTGCATAGCCGGCATATGAACTGTCCAGGCCGCTTTCCAGCTCATCCTTCAGCACGCCTGTCAGGCTGGTCAGCGTCATGCCATCGAGACGCCAGTTGAGGGCCAGGCTGGCCGAGCTGCGATCGAGCTGGTTGCCGGCGCCGCCGTTCTGCTCCAGCAGGTCGGTGTACAGATTCACGATGTTTTCCGGCTGCGCCCTGCCGATGTAGTACTCGCGCGCGCGCGGTGCATCGGCCGTGCGTTCACAGCAGTTGTTCAGCGTGCGTGGCTGCAGATACATGGGGAAATGATCGTCATCGGTACGCTGCCAGGCCAGCCGCAGGGTGGCATCCAGTGCCTCGGTCGGACGCAGCAGCAGCCTGGCGCTCAGCTCATCGGATTGCTCGCCACCGATGTCCGAGCCATCACGGATATTGGTCCATTCGCCGTCATGCTCACGGTGCCCGGCACCGATCCACAGCAGGGCCTTGTCATCGACCAGCGGTCCGCTCCACCAGCCCGAGGCTTCTCTGGTGTCGTGCGCGGCGCCAGTCAACTTCACCTCGCCCGCCGGTGCCGCGAGCGGTGTGCGGGTGACATAGTTGATCGCGCCGGCGTAGGTGTTGCGGCCAAACTGCGCTGATTGCGGGCCACGCAGGATCTCGACACGCTCGAGATTGTCCATCTCGGTTGCCAGCAGTCCGCCACTGACATAGATGCCGTCGACGAAAGTGGCGCCGGCACTGGCATTGGCGATGCCGTTGCGTACGGTCGTCACGCCGCGGAATACGGGCTTGTAGGAGACCGCTTGCCGGCCAACTGGCGAGTTCATCGCCAGGCCTGGCGTGAAGCGCGCAATGTCCGTGAGGCTGATGATCGCCGGTGACTCGAGTTGTCCGGTCGAGAACACCGTGGCGGCCACCGGCACTGATATCAGCGTTTCGCTGCGCTTGCGGGCGGTGACGACGATTTCCGGGATCGGCTCGGCAGAGGCCAGGCTTGCGCCGACCAGCAGCAGAAGCAGACCCGCACCGGGAATGCCCGGGCGCGATCCGGAAAGTGTGCGCCGACGAGCCGTGAAAGATGTCATGGCGAAGTTCCTGCGCCGGGCTCCATGCCCTGTATGGCGGTGTTGACGAGATGGCCGAGGTCGAAGCCGGGTTTGATCGGTGCACGTCCGAGTGCCGGCCCGAGCCGGACGATGACCAGTTCAAGGGAAGGCACGACGAATACATGCTGTTGCCCGCGGCCCCAGGTCATGAAGGTATCGCGGGCCAGGAACGGGCCGCTGACGATCGCGCCGGAAGATCCCGCGTGTTCTGGTGGCACCGCCGGGTCGCCATAACCCAGCCAGATCTGCAGGCCATAGTGCGCAGCCGCCGGCGACGGCGTGATCATCTGTTGAATCCAGTCGGCAGAGACGATGCGCCGGCCGTGCACCTCGCCCTTGCCCAGCAGCAGCATGCCGATGCGTGCCCAGTCCATGGCCGGTGCGGCCAGGCAACAGGAGGTGTAGGCCCGTCCGCCGGGGCGATCGGTATGTACGCGCGCCCGCTCGCCGCCCATCGGCAGCCACAGTTTGTCCCGCAGCAGTCCGGAATAGCGCTGGCCATATACCCGTTCAAGCGCCATCCCGAGTAGCTCGGAATTGGTGTTGTTGTAGTCGTAACGGCTGCCGGGTGCCCAGTCCGCCAGCGGCGTGCGCAGCAGCACGTCGCCGGAGCGCCCCGAGTTGAGCCAGCGGTTGTCATCGGTGAAGGGGTTCAGCGTGAAGCGGTACTGCGCCAGCCCCGAACTCATCTGCAGCAGCTGTCGCAGGGTGATTGCGCCACGCGGATCATCGCGCCATTCATCCAGGTACTTGCCGACCGGGTCGTCGATGGAGTTGATGCGTTTTTCGTCGATGGCAATGCCGATGAACAGCCCCATCAGCGACTTGTGCATCGACTGCGACTGGGTCAGCTGGTCGCGTTGCCAGTGCGGCGCATACCACTCGTCCTGGATCACGCCCCGATGCACGACGATCAGGGCGTGGCTGCCGTACTCGGCGGCGAAGCGCTCCATCTCGGCCAGTGCTGCCGCCGAAATCGTGCGCGCTTCCGGCGCTGCCACGGGCAGCACGAACGATCCATCGCCGCGGATTTCCTCGTCCGGCACCAGCAGCTCGACTGCAGTCGGACTGCCGCTCAGGAAAAACTGCAGGTAGTTGCGCCAGAACCAGGGATCCTGCCAATAGATCGCATTGATGGTGATGAACAGGGCGACCGCCACCCAGAGCCGCCAGCGGCTGCGCGTATGACTCTGATTCATGGGAAAGTCGTGGTCAGCCCAGCAGTGTTTTCAGGTCGGTGATCATTGGGCCACAACTCATTCCGCGGCAGACATACGCGGTTGTACGGCCGTTGCCTGCCTTTGCAGACAGCGCATCGGGCAGTCCGGTGGCATCGTTTGGAATGGTGAAAATCATGCGGCGGGGATTGTAGGCGGCGCCGAGTGTGCCGGCCCAGTTGGCGGCTTCGGCATCTTCACCGCGGATGATGATGATCTCCGGCGGTGCCAGATATTCATCCAGCGCCTCCAGCAGACTGCAGTGTCCGTGCGGAAACTCCTGCATGCCTTGCCAGCCGGCGCGCAGCGTGCGCTCTGCTGCATCGAGGTAACGAACTTCGCCGAGCAGCCAGCCCAGACGGGCGAGCGCGAACGCGGCGATACCGTTGCCGGAGGGCACGGCGTCGTCGGCCATCGGTTTCGGCCGGTGCAGCAGGGGCTCATGATCGTGTGAGGTAAACCAGAAGCCGCCATTTTCGCGGTCCTCGAAATGCGCGAGCAGGCACTCGGCCAGCCAGATCGCACAGTCGAGATGTGCCGTGCTGAAGCGCGTCTGCAACAGCTCGAGCACCGCATCCAGCAGATACGCATAGTCGTCCAGGCAGGCGTTCAGGCGCGCCTGCCCGTTGCGGCTGGTGGCGAGCAGACGGCCGTCGGCGGCGTGCACTGTGCGGATGAAGTCGAGGCTGCCGGCCGCCGCATCGGCCATGGTGCTGCTGTTCAGTATGCGCGCGCTGATCGCGAGCCCGCGGATCATCAGCGCATTCCAGCCGGTCAGGATCTTGTCGTCCCGGTCCGGCGCAATACGGAGCTTGCGTGCCCTGCAGAGCTTGGCGCGGCTGCTCAGCAGCAGACGGCGCACCGCAGAAACCGGCTGGCCGGTCTGCTCGGCAATCTGCTCCATGCTTTGGCAGACGCGCAGGTGCCAGGCGCTGACATCGTGGGCCGGTTCCTGGAAGTTGGCGGGCTGGTCGAGACCGAAGCGCGGCTCGAGCACCGCATACTCCTGTGCATCGACCAGCGTCCGGATCTCGTCGGGTGTCCAGACATAGAATTTGCCCTCCTGGCCCTCGGAGTCGGCATCGATACTGGAACAAAAGGCGCCTTCCGCCGAGCGCATGTCGCGCAGAACCCACTCGGCCGTGTCGCGCGCCACGGTGCGCCAGATCTCGTCACCGCTGATCTGGAACATCTGTGCATAGAGCGCAAGCAGCGGCCCATTGTCGTAGAGCATCTTTTCGAAGTGCGGAATCGACCAGTGGCGATCCACCGAGTAGCGGCAGAAACCGCCGCCCAGATGGTCGTAGATGCCGCCATCGGCCATGCGCCTCAGCGTCAGCGCCGCCATGAACAGCGCCTCGGTGTCGGGTTTCTCGGCATGGGCAGTGCTCCGCCAGTGCTGCAGCAGGCGCTGGATCGTGGCCGGATGCGGGAACTTGGGCGCACCGCCAAAACCGCCGTATTCACGGTCGAACTGCATGGCGATGACGCGGCGGAAGTCGGCCAGCGGCGCGCTGCCCAGCGCCTCCGTTGCAACCGGCTGCGCCGGTTCAAGCTGGGCCATGGCGGCGCGGAGCTGCTGTCCCTGGCTGCGGGCCTCGGCGGCATTGGCGTGGTAATACGCGGCCACGCGTTCCAGCACCTCGCCGAAGGCCGGCATCCCGTAGCGTGCGGTACCGGGGAAGTAGGTGCCGGCAAAGAAGGGCAGCTGCTCGTCCGGAGTCAGGAACATGGTCAGCGGCCAGCCGCCGGCGCGCTGCGTGATCAGCTGATGGG
>JAHDYN010000392.1 GCA_023383735.1 Gammaproteobacteria bacterium
GCATGGTCTCTCGGGCTTTGGTCTGGAAGTCGTGGAGTATGTCGATACGGCTGTCCGGCCGAAGGCGGACTGAAGCAATGCGCATCATGGAAGGACAGCTCGTGGCCAGGGACTTGCGATTCGTGATCATCGCGGCACGCTTCAATGACCTGATCGTCAGGAATCTGGTCGATGGCGCTGTCGATACTCTCAAGCGGCACGGTGCTGTCGAAGCGGATATCCAGCTGGTGCGCGTGCCGGGTGCTTTCGAGTTGCCGCTCGCAGCGCATCGCCTGGCCCGGCTGCGGCGCTACGATGCCATCGTGGCGCTCGGTGCCGTGATCCGCGGGCAGACGCCGCACTTCGATTTCGTCTGTACCGAGTGCGCAGCCGGGCTCAACCGCGTCAGCCTGGAGTTCGAGGTGCCGGTCGGGTTCGGCGTGTTGACCTGCGATACGGTGGACCAGGCCATGGACCGCGCCGGCGGCAAGAGCGGCAACAAGGGCACTGATGCCGTTCTGGCTGCGCTGGAGATGGCGAGTCTCCTGCGGCAGCTGGAAGGCTGATTCCCGCGCATGGCCGCGACAGGTCGGCACGGTTCGCGCCGTCTGCTGGTGCAGGCGCTCTACCAGTACCAGCTGAATGAACATTCGGCGGCGGAGATTGCCGCGCAGTTTGCCGGGCAGCGCGATTTCCGGCTTGTCGATGTGGACTATTTCCGGCTGCTGCTCGGCGAGATACTCGGCGACACCGCCGCGCTGGACCGCTTGCTGACGGAGCAGGCCGACCGGCCCGTGGGCCAGCTTGACCCGGTCGAGCGGGGCATACTCTGGCTGGGACTCGCTGAACTGAAACTGCATCGCGAGGTGCCGGTGAAGGTGGTGATCAACGAGGCGGTAAGGCTTGCCCACGAATTCGGTGCCCAGGACGGACACCGCTACATCAACGCGGTCCTCGACCAGCTGGCGCCTTCGCTGCGGCCGGCCGACTGACCCACAGGTCTGGTGCCGGTGGACGAGCGGACGCTGATCACCAGGTACTTCGCCGGCCGGCAGGCAGGTCGCGGGGATGTGGTGCTGGGCATCGGTGACGATGCCGCCGTGCTGCGCCTCGAAGCGGGCTGGGACCTGGTGGTCGCGACCGACACCATCGCCGAAGGCACGCATTTCCCTGCCGGTATCCCGGCCCGCGCGATCGGTCACCGCTGTCTCGCCGTCAACCTGAGTGACCTGGCCGCCATGGCGGCGGAGCCGCTGTGGTGTTCGCTGGCGCTGTCCCTGCCGAAGGCCGGGCCGCCGTGGCTGGAGGAATTCTCTGCCGGCCTGCTGGCGCTGGCCGATCGTTCCGGGACGGCGCTGATCGGTGGTGACACGGTGCGTGGTCCGCTGGCTGCAACCGTCACCGTGCAGGGCCGCGTTCGTCCCGGCAAGGCAGTGACCCGCAGCGGTGCGCGTGCCGGTGACGGGATCTGGGTGACTGGCAATCCGGGTGATGCGGTGGCCGGGCGCCTGCTGCTGGATGCTCCCGGCCAGGTGCCTGCAGCGGTGCGGGACACGCTGTGCCAGCGCTTCCTCTACCCGGAACCACGCCTGCGCGAGGGTCTGGCTCTGGGTGCGCTGGCCACGGCGATGCTCGATGTCTCGGACGGGCTGCATGACGACATCGGCAAGCTGATGGCGGCCAGCGGTACGGGTGCCGAACTCGATGCCGGCCTGCTGCCGCTGTCGGCGGCGCTGAAAGCGGCGGCCGCAGGCCGCGCTGTCGACTATGCACTCACCGGTGGCGATGACTACGAACTGTGCTTCACTGCGCCGGATGCTGTGACGGGCCGGCTGCAGCAGCTGGCAGCCGGGTGGGATGTGCCGGTTACACGGATCGGCACCGTGGTAAGCGAGCCCGGCCTGCGGTGGAGACATCAGGGAAGTGCGCTCGTCGTGCCCGATACGACCTTCCGCCACTTCTGATGAACAAATCCCGCACAAGCCCGGTCAGCTGGCGGATGGTTCTGGGCGATCCGGTGCACTGCCTGGCTTTCGGTTTCGGCACCGGCTTGCTGCCGGCTGCGCCCGGCACCTGGGGTTCGTTGCTTGCAGCTTTTCTTTACTGGTGGTTGCCGCCGCTGCCGCTGCCCGCGCTGCTGGCCGGTCTGCTGATTGCCTTCATTGCCGGTTGCGTGATCTGCGGCACAAG
>JAHDYN010000393.1 GCA_023383735.1 Gammaproteobacteria bacterium
CGCAGGGCCACACGGGCGGTTTCTCGCGGTTGTTGGCCGGCAGGAAGTTGAAGAAGCGCCGGGTGTTGAGCAGCATCTCGACATCGTTTTCCAGCGCCAGGTCCGATACACCGGAGCGTGAACTGTGGGTGATGGCGCCGCCGAGCTGTTCGGCGGTGACTTCCTCGTGGGTCACGGTCTTCACCACATCGGGACCGGTGACGAACATGTATGCGCTGTCCTTCACCATGAACACGAAGTCGGTGATGGCCGGCGAATAGACGGCACCCCCGGCACAGGGGCCCATGATCAGCGAGATCTGCGGGATCACGCCAGAAGCCAGCATGTTGCGCTGGAAGACCTCGGCGTAGCCGCCGAGCGAGGCCACACCTTCCTGGATGCGCGCGCCGCCGGAGTCGTTCAGGCCGATGACCGGTGCGCCGACCTTCATCGCCTGGTCCATGACCTTGCAGATCTTCTCGGCATGGGCTTCGGACAGTGAACCGCCGAAGACGGTGAAATCCTGGCTGAACACGAAGACCAGTCGTCCGTTGATGGTGCCGTAACCGATGACGACACCATCGCCGACGATCTTCTGGTCGGCCATGCCGAAATCGGTGCAGCGGTGTTCGACGAACATGTCCCACTCCTCGAAGCTGCCTTCGTCGAGGAGCAGGTCGATGCGCTCGCGGGCGCTCAGCTTGCCCTTGGCGTGCTGGGCATCGATGCGCTTCTGGCCGCCACCGAGTTTGGCGGAGTCGCGCTTGTCCTGGAGTTGCTGGAGGATGGATCGCATGCAGGCACCCTTGTGCGGAAATGTGCGGAATCTATGCCCGGGCCGCCGGCGCGGACTGGCGCCGGTCGCGGATCAGTTTCAGGACTTCGGCGGCGGCTTTCGGGATGTTCGTGCCGGGTCCGTAAATCGCGGACACGCCGGCGGTTTTCAGCATGGCATGATCCTGCGGCGGAATCACCCCGCCGCACACCACCAGCACGTCGCTCGCGCCCTGCGCGCGCAGGGCATCGATCAGCTGCGGAACGAGGGTCTGGTGACCGGCTGCCTGCGAGGAAATGCCGACCACATGCACATCGTTTTCAACCGCGTGCCGGGCCGCCTCGTCCGGGGTCTGGAAAAGCGGTCCGATGTCCACGTCGAAGCCGATGTCGGCGAATGCAGTGGCGATCACCTTGGCGCCACGGTCGTGGCCGTCCTGGCCGAGTTTCACCACCAGCAGGCGGGGGCGCCGTCCTTCCTCCCGGGCAAAGGCCTTGACCTCGTTCTGGATGCCGGCAAATTCGTCATCGCCCGCATAGGCCGAACCATAGACGCCGCTGATTGAGTGAATGATGGCGCTGTGCCTCCCGTAGACCTTTTCCAGTGCATCGGAAATCTCGCCAACCGTCGCGCGCGCACGCGCAGCGACAACGGCATGTTCCAGCAGATTTGCGTTCTCGCTCCTGGCGGCATCCGTCAAGGCGGCGAGGGCGGCGGTACACGCGGCATTGTCGCGCGACTTGCGCAGCGCATCCAGGCGCCGGACCTGGGATTCGCGGACGGCGCTGTTGTCGATGTTCAGCACGTCCACTTCAGGCTCGTTTTCCCGCTGGTAGCGGTTCACGCCGACGATGACTTCCTCGCCACGGTCGATGCGCGCCTGCCGGAGTGCTGCAGACTGTTCGATGCGCAGCTTGGGCATGCCGGATTCGACCGCTTTGGTCATGCCGCCCAGCGCCTCGACTTCCTCGATCAGCTTGCGCGCCTCCCCGGCCAGCGAGGCGGTCAGGCTTTCCACATAGTACGAGCCGGCCAGCGGATCGACGACCCGGGTAATGCCGGTTTCTTCCTGCAGGATGAGCTGGGTGTTGCGGGCGATGTGTGCCGAAAACGGCGTGGGCAGGGCAAGCGCCTCGTCGAAGGAATTCGTGTGCAGCGACTGCGTGCCGCCGAGCGCGGCCGCCAGCGCTTCAACGGTGGTGCGGATGACGTTGTTGTAGGGGTCGCGGCTGGTCAGGCTGACGCCCGACGTCTGGCAGTGGGTGCGCAGCATCAGCGACTGGTCGTCCTGTGGCGCAAACAGCTTTTGCATGTATTCGGCCCACAGCAGGCGGGCGGCGCGGAGCTTGGCAGCCTCCATGAAGAAGTTCATGCCGATGCCGAAGAAGAACGACA
>JAHDYN010000394.1 GCA_023383735.1 Gammaproteobacteria bacterium
TGGGCACCACCGACTCTTTCAGCTATGGCCTGAAAACAAGACAGTTGCTCCTACCCGCGGCGCAAAAGGCGGCTTTTCTGCCGTTGCCAGTCGCGGTCCTTGATCGTTTCGCGCTTGTCCTGGCTTTTCTTGCCCTTGGCGAGGCCCAGCGTGACCTTGACCTTGCCCTTGTCCCAGCGCATGGCCAGCGGCACCAGCGTGTAGCCGTCGCGCTCGACATTGCTGCGCAGCCGGTCGATCTCGCGCCGGTGGAGCAGCAACTTGCGCAGCCGCACGGGATCGGGGTCTACATGCGTGGAGGCCGAGGGCAGGGGGGCGATGTTGGCACCGAGCAGCCAGACCTCGTTGTCGCGGAAGATCGCGTAGGACTCTTTCAGATTGCCGCGTGCGGCGCGCAGGGCCTTGACCTCCCAGCCGGTCAGCGCGATGCCGGCCTCGATCTGGTCCTCGATGAAATAGTCGAAGCGTGCCTTGCGGTTTTCGACGATAAGGCTGGTTCCGGCGCCTTTGGCCGGCTTGCTGGTCTTGGCTGGATTCATGGGTGAATTGTCGGCGAGGCGCAGTTCGGCAACAATCCTGCCAAGTTTGTTCGGGTAGCGAAAGCGAAATCGTTCCACATGCGTGAAGTTCACCGCAGCGCCATCGTGCCCTATCCGGCTCCAGCCATGTATGCGCTGGTCGCCGACCTCGAGGCCTATCCGCAGTTTCTGCCCGGCTGCACCGGCAGCGAGGTGCTGGAGCGGGAGGCCGATTCGGTGCTGGCGAGCCTGTCGCTGTCGAAGGGGCCGTTTCAGGCTTCGTTCACCACGCGCAACGTGCTGGAACCGCCGCGCCGGATGACGATGGACCTGGTGGACGGGCCGTTCAGCAGCCTGCACGGCGAGTGGACCTTGGTGCCGCTCGGCGAGAAGGGCTGTCGCATCGAGTTGCGTGTGCGCTTTGAATTCGCCAGCAGCACCCGCGACCTGTTGCTCGGGCCGGCCTTTGAGCTGACCTGTGGCGGGCTGGTGGATGCCTTTGTCAGCCGGGCAAAAAAACTCTATGGCTGAGCTGATCGCGGTGCAGGTGGCCTGTGCGCGACCGGATCTGCAGGTGGTCAGGGACCTGCGCGTGCCGTCAGGCACGCGGGCCCGAGATGCCCTCAAGCTGTCCGGGATCTGTGCACAATTTCCGGACATCGATCCGGAGAGCTGTCCGCTCGGCATATACGGGCGGGAGATCAGCGGCGAGCGCAGGCTGCAGGCCGGGGACCGGCTGGAGGTCTATCGACCGCTGCTCAAGGATCCGCGTACCGCGAGGCGGGAGGCGGTCGCGCAGGGCACCGTACTCGGCCGGGGCCGGCAGTAGCAGGCGACTCAGGACGGTTTGTCGACCGGAACGTCCTGATCGATCCTGCTGACCTTGTCGCCGTCGAACCAGATGACCACCCAGTGTTGCAGGACTGTGCTGCTCTTGCCCGGCTTCAGGTAGTACATGTAGTCCCAGCGATCCTTGCGCAGGCCGGTGCCCGCCACCGGGGTGCCGAGCAGAAAGCGTACCTGGCTGCGGGTCATGCCGATCTGCACGGCGTCGATATCGGTCTGGTCGAGCAGGTTGCCCTGCTGCACATCCACCCGGTACACGCAGGCGCCGAGGCTGCAGAGCAATACGGAAAGGAGGATTCTGGTCAGCAGTCTGCGCATCAGGGTCGGCCCCATGTCTTGGTGCTGGTAGCTGTGGGATGGCTGGTGGATAATCGCGACCGATGATAGCCGATCGAAGCTGCTGATGGAGATCAACGACCTGCGCAAGGCGGGCCTCAAGGCCACGACCGCCAGGTTGCGGATACTCGATATCCTGCAACAGGGCGGTGCCCCGCACCTCAGCGCCGAGGAGATCTATCGTCGCCTCGTCGATGCGGGTGAGGAAGTCGGCCTGGCCACCGTTTACCGGGTGCTGACGCAGTTCGAAAATGCCGGGCTGGTTACCCGTCACAACTTCTCCAGCGACCATTCGGTTTTCGAGATCGGTTCCCGCAAGCACCACGACCACATGGTGTGCAGCGAGACCGGGCGGGTCATCGAGTTCTCCAGCGAGGAAATCGAGCGTCTGCAGCGCGAGATCGCCCGCAAGCACGGCTACGAGCTGGTCGACCACAGCC
>JAHDYN010000395.1 GCA_023383735.1 Gammaproteobacteria bacterium
AGTCCGCGCTGATTTCCGGTTGAGTTGCTGCTCAGGCTGAACCACCAGCCCAGGAACTTGAGGTCACAAGGGGTACGCTATACGCGCGTGCGCCAAAATGTTGATTTGCATCTAATACTGACCCGGAGAGCTTCCTTGATGGCCTCGGCTGGCGAATCGGTTTGTTGCCGCTCGCGAGTTCTCCTGGCCACCGGTATGCGCCAGCAGGGGCTGATCATGAACGAGAGACTTCGTGCGACAGGGCGACTGATCCTGCTGCTGGCAGCTGTGCTGCTCTGGGCATGTGGGGGCGGTGGTGGGGGTGGATCGGTGGTCGGGCCAGCACCTGTGGCACCCGGTACGCTTTCCGTTGTCTCGAATCCGCGGCCGGTTCCGCCGCCGGTTCCGCAGGATTATCTCGATGCCGTGGACATGGGCCGCAGCGCAGGTTCACGGGGCGCGATAGTGACGTGGCGCTGGTCGGACCTCGAAACCGCACCGGGCGTCTACGATTTCTCCGATGTGGTCGGGAATCTGGACTTCCATGGCATTGCCCGCCCGTCCACGATCTACGCTGGTATTCAGCCAATCAACACCATACCGAGAGAAGTTCCGGCCGACCTCGACGGTGTCGCCTTCGATGATCCACAGATGCTGGCCCGCTTTCGCAATCTGCTGGACCAGTTGCTGACGCTCTTTGCGGGCCGGGTGACCTACCTGTCGATCGGCAACGAGGTCGATGTGTATCTGGAAGCGCACCCGGAAGAAGTAACCGCGTACCGCGCCTTCTATGCCGCGGCCGTTGCCTATGTGCACTCGCGGGATCCGGCCATAAAGGTCGGTGTCACGGCCACCTTCGGTGGTGCGACCGGCAGTGCAGGCATGATCATGAGTGACCTCAACCAGTTGAGTGATGTCATCATGATTACCTACTACCCGCTGGGCGCCGGGTTCGCGGTACGCGATCCGGGCGTGGTGGCGAGCGATTTTCCGCTGATGCTCGGCCTCGATCCGGTCAAGCCGATATTGCTGCAGGAGGTGGGTTATCCGGCGGCAGCGTTGCTCGGCAGCTCTGACAGCCGGCAGGCTGACTTTGTTCGCAACGTGTTCGAGGCCTGGCGAAACAGCGGCATGCGTATTCCGTTCCTGTCGTTCTTCCTGATGCACGACTTCACACCCGAGCTGTGCGATGTGCTGGGCGACTACTATGGCTTGCCCGGATCTGAGGCCTTCAAGGCGTATCTCTGTACGCTTGGCCTTCGGCGCACCGATGGATCCGCGCGGCCGGCCTGGCAGGCGCTGGTGGACGAGGCCCGGATCTCCGGTTTTCCTGTCGAGTAGATTGTGCCCAGCGCCGCTGGCGGGAAAACCGCCGGGCCTGAGCAAGGAAAGTCTCCTTGCTGGAGTAAGGAGATGCCGCGGATCACCAGCAAGCTCCAGATCACCATCCCCAAGCGTCTGGCCGAACAGGTCGGCCTGGGCCCCGGGGACGAAGTCGAGTTCCTCGCCGCGGGTGACGGCATTCGCATGGTGCCGGCTGGCAAGTCGAAGGTCGGCGGGCTCAGCACGGCCGAGCGTTTGCGGCTCTTCAAGGCGGCCACCGCACGGCAGCAGGCCCGGGACAAGGCCCGGCCCGTCGAACGCGCCGAGGGCGGTCGCGGCTGGACGCGGGAGGATCTCTACACCCGTGCCAAGCCTCGTTGACACCAACATCCTCGTGTACCGGGTCGACCCCCGGGATCCCGCCAGGCAGCGGCGGGCAACTGCGCTCCTCGAGGCCGGCATCGCTGACCGGTCCCTGGTCCTCGCGCACCAGTCCGTCATGGAGTTCGTCGCAGCCACCAGCCGCCCCCGGCGCGGGAAGGCAAGTCTGCCGCTGCTGCCTCTCGCCGAGGCCCTGGTCGAAGCCGAGCAGCTGATCGCCCAGTTCGACGTGCTGTACCCGACGCGTGATGTACTGGTGACGGCCATGCGGGGCGCTGCCACCTACGGGCGGGTCCGGGCCATGAATTCCTTCCTCGCGGCCACCCGCGTGCACGAACTCCCCGCCCTCTACGAGGGTTGACCGGATCCGCCGCCGATAGCGCGGGTCACTCGCTCGATGCGCTCAGCCACCCATGCCGCGGATGACCAGGTTCGGCAGCAGGGCGTCGTCCCAGTC
>JAHDYN010000396.1:0-699 GCA_023383735.1 Gammaproteobacteria bacterium
CGGCATCACCCTGATCGAGACCGACGAAAGCGGTGCGATCTGCCTGGAGGAGGATGACGAGCTGGCCATGGACCTCGCCGACCTGCTGAAGGAGATGCAGGCCTGCGTCAGCTAGAACCGCGGCTTGAGCCGTGATTCAGCCTGTCGGGCGGCGCGGCTGCAGCAGCTTGGCGATCAACGCCGTCCAGCCCGTCTGGTGCGAGGCGCCGACACCACGGCCCGTGTCGCCGTGGAAGTATTCGTAGAACAGCAGGTAATCGCGAAAGTGCGGATCATTCTGCATGCGCGTGTCCGCGCCATAAACCGGACGTCTGCCGTCCGGACTCTTCAGGAAGATCCGCGCCAGCCTGCGCGTCAGCTCCTCGGACACCTCCTTGATGGTCATGTAGGTGCCTGAGCCGGTCGGGCACTCCACCTTGAAATCATCGCCGTAGTAATAGTGGAATTTCTGCAGCGATTCGATGATCAGGAAGTTGACCGGAAACCAGATCGGTCCGCGCCAGTTCGAATTGCCGCCGAAGTGGCCGGTATCCGACTCGGCCGGCTGGTAGTCCACCACCAGCCTGTCGCCGTTTACCCGGAACTCGTAGGGATGTTCCGCGTGGTAACGCGACAGCGCGCGCACACCGAACTCCGACAGGAACTCGGTTTCATCGAGCATGCGCATCAGCAGACGCTTCATGCGCTGGCCACGCAGCA
>JAHDYN010000396.1:709-2138 GCA_023383735.1 Gammaproteobacteria bacterium
CCCTTTCCGCCCACATCCCAGTGCGATACCAGTGCAGCCAGGTCCGGGCGGTAATTCAGGAACCACTCCAGCCGCCGGGCGAAGTCGGGCAGCTTCTCCAGCATATCCGCGTCGATGGTCTCCACGGCAAACAGCGGGATCAGGCCGACCATGGACCGCACCTTGAGGCGCTCCATCCTGCCGTCCGGCAGGTGCAGGACATCGTAGAAGAACTTGTCCTCGTCGTCCCACAGCCCGAGTTCGCCCTCGCCCATGCTGGTCATGGCCTCGGCGATATGCAGGAAGTGCTCGAAGAACTTCGTTGCGATGTCTTCGTAGACGTTGTTGTGACGGGCAAGCTCGAGCGCGATGCGCAGCATGTTCAGCGAATACATCGCCATCCAGCTGGTGCCGTCGGACTGGTCGATGAATCCCCCGGTCGGCAGCGGCTTGCTCCTGTCGAACACGCCGATGTTGTCGAGGCCGAGAAAGCCGCCCTGGAAGACATTGCGGCCCTCGGCATCCTTGCGGTTCACCCACCAGGTGAAATTGAGCAGCAGCTTGTGGAACACGCGCTCGAGAAACGGCAGGTCGCCGCGGCCACCGCGCTGCACGCGGTCGATCTGGAACACCCGCCACGCCGCCCAGGCGTGCACTGGCGGATTGACGTCGCCAAAGGCCCACTCATAGGCCGGCATCTGCCCGTTCGGGTGCATGTACCACTCGCGGGTGAGCAACACGAGCTGGCGCTTGGCAAAGCCGGGGTCGATCAAGGCGAAGGGCAGCATGTGGAAGGCCAGGTCCCAGGCCGCGTACCAGGGATACTCCCACTTGTCCGGCATCGAGATCACGTCGGCATTGTTGAGGTGCTGCCACTCCCAGTTGCGCCCATGCCGCCGGCTTGAAGGTGGCGGCGGCTGTGCAGGATCACCCTGCAGCCACTGCGGTACATCGTAGTAATAGAACTGCTTCGACCAGACCAGCCCGGCAAAAGCCTGGCGCTGCACCGCACGTGCATCGGCATCCTCGAGCCCGGCCTGTATGCGCGCGTAGAAGCTGTCGGCCTCGGCCTTGCGCTGCCCGAGGATCGCGTCGAAGTCGCGGAAGGGCAGCGACACGGGTTGCCGGCACAGGCGCAGGCGCACCTCGACGCTGCCCTCTGCCGGCACGCTGAAGCGGTGCCAGGCGGCGAATTTCGTTCCGGTACGCGCCGGGTTCACGGCGCCCTGGTTGCCACCGATCACGCGCTCGTGAAACCCGTCCTTGCAGTAGCCCGGCACATCGATGCCGTTGAGGCGGCGAAGGTTGGTGTCGTTGTCGGTGAACAGCAACTCGGGCTCGCCATCGACATAGAGGCGGTAGGTGCCCAGCTCACCGTGCTCGGCAAACACCTCGTTCTCGTCTGCATGCCAGATGCGCGGGCGCGGGCTGTGCGCCTGCCAGCTCCAGG
>JAHDYN010000397.1 GCA_023383735.1 Gammaproteobacteria bacterium
GCATCGCACAGTGATGGCCGGCGCGTATTGCCACGCCGTGCTGGTCGAGGACGGTACCCAGGTCGTGCGGGTGTATGCCGTCGACATTGAAGGATGCAACAGCGGCCTTGTGCGTGGCGGTGCCCACCAGTTGCATGCCGGGCAACTCGCCCAGGGCATTGCTGGCGTAGGCGAGAAGATCGGCTTCGTGCCGGGCGATATTGTCCATGCCGACCCGCTGCAGATAGTCGATGGCAGCGCCGAGCCCCGCAGCCCCCGCGATGTGTGGCGTGCCGGCTTCCAGCCGATAGGGCAGCTCGTTATAGGTGGTTCCGCTGAAGCTCACGGTGAGAATCATGTCACCGCCGCCCTGATACGGCGGAAGGGATTCCAGCAGGGCCTCGCGACCATAGAGCACGCCGATTCCGGTCGGGCCACACATCTTGTGTCCGGAAAAGGCATAGAAATCGCAGTCCAGGGACGCCACGTCCACCGACTGGTGTGCAATGGCCTGGGCGCCGTCGACGAGTACGGGTATGCCGCGCCCATGGGCGCTGGCAATGATCTGCGGCAGCGGGCTCACCGTGCCGAGCGCGTTCGATACATGGGTAATGGCCACCAGGCGCGTACGCTCGTTCAGGAGCTTCTCGAACTCGTCGAGCAGCAACTCGCCCCGGTCATCAATGGGCACGACTCGCAGGATGGTTCCGCTGCGCTGGCAGAGCATCTGCCACGGCACGATGTTGGAGTGATGCTCCATCTCGCTGATCAGGATCTCATCGCCGGCTGACAGGCGCTGTCCCAGTGTCGCAGCGACCAGGTTGATGGCCTCGGTGGTGCCACGCGTGAAGACGATTTCCCGCGTCGAGCGTGCATTGATGAAGCTGCGTATGGTTTCCCGTGCGCCTTCGTAGATGTCTGTCGCGCGATGGCTCAGCGTGTGTACGCCCCGGTGCACGTTGGCATGATCGTGCGTGTAGTAATGCCGGATCGCATCGATCACCTGCACCGGCCGCTGTGTCGATGCGGCGCTGTCGAGATAGGCCAGCGGGTAGCCGTTGACCTGCTGGTGCAGGATCGGAAAATCCTGCCGGATTGCCTCGACGTCGAATCCGGCGGTCGGCCCGGCCATGGGGGCTGCTGCCGGGGAGTTTGCGTTGCTGCTCATCAGGCTGACGCTCCATCAAGCGCCGAAAGACGTGTCTGAAGACGGGCAGCGACTCGTACGCCAAGGTCGTCCGGGCTGACCAGCGCAAGCGTTGCATGCAGGAAGGCGGTGATCAGGGCCTGCCGTGCCTCCTCGGGATTGAGGCCGCGGCTGCGCAGATAGAAGAGGGCATTGGCGTCCAGCTGGCCGGTGGTTGCCCCGTGGCTGCAGCGGACATCGTCGGTGAAAATCTCGAGCTCCGGCTTGGTGTCGATTTCCGCCGTATTGGTCAACAACAGATTGCGGCTGTTCAGCGCGGATGCCGTGCGCACCGCACCGGGCTGCACGACGATCCGGCCGTTGAATACCCCGCGACCGTGGCCGGTGGCCAGGCCGTGAAAGATCTCGCGGCTGCTGGTATCCGCGGCGCGATGGTCCACGGTCGTGTGATTGTCGATATGCCGGTGTCCGTCGACCAGGAAGGCCCCGTGGATATCCGCGGACGCACCGGAACCGGACAGCGCCACTGACAGGTCCTGGCGCACCAGCTGGCCGCCGAAATCCAGACTGGTGGCAAGCAGCGTGGCGTCCCGGCCCAGCTCGATATGGGTTGTTTCCGTCAAAAGGCCATCGACCGGCAGGTCCTGAATGCGCAGCAGCTCGAGATGGGAGCCGGCACCGCAGCAGATCTGTGTAACGACGTTTGCAAGCGCTCCCGCCGGGCCCTGATGTTCGATGACCAGGCTCAGGCGGCTGCCCGGTGCCAGTTCGACGAGCAGGCGTGGCTGTGCCATGCCTGTACTGCTGCCGGTGATGCGCAGATGCACGGGTGGTGGCGTATCGGCGCCGGTCGAGGTGCTGCGCAGATACCAGCCGTCACTCAGCAGCGCCAGATTGAGCGCTGCCCGTGCCGGCGATTCGCTGGCAGAATTCCTGCTGACCAGCAGCCTGGCTGCGCGGGCGCGCAGGTCCGGGCTGAGGTTGCGCAGGTTGTGCATCTC
>JAHDYN010000398.1 GCA_023383735.1 Gammaproteobacteria bacterium
GGCAAGCTCGCTGTCGGTGAGTGAAGCGACCCGGGCCACAGCATCGACCGGATTCACGCCGAGCTTCTCCAGCTGGGCCTGGACATCCGCCCGTGACAAGGCAGCCTGTACCGTGGCGATCTTGCCGGCACGATCCGTGGCCGACAGGTACTCGGTGGTTCCGATGACGCTTGCAGACGCAGTCGCCTGGAAGCCCATCGACAGGAAGCAGCTGGCCGTAATGGCCATTATCGTGCGGCGTAGTTTCATGTTCTTTCTCCGTGCATGAATCAGACAGAGATGAACCCTACGCCTCCCGCTTGGAGGACTCTGTACGGTAGCGCACCCGCGCCGGGGCATCGGCGTCACCGTCTGCCACCGCACAGACCAATCGGGCCTCGCCGGATCAAGCTAGGCAATGGCTTCGCATATCGGAGTCAAATCACAAAGGTGACGTGAACATGAACAAACAACTCGTGATAGGCGGCGTAGCTGGTGCCCTGGCCGTCACCGCGCTAGCGGCAGTCGGCGGCTACCGGATGCGGGACAATGGCAACTACGCAGAGGTGCTGGCGGTTGAGCCCACCATGAAAACGGTGAGCACACCCCGCGAGGAATGCCACGACCAGATGGTTACCGTGACCCGCCCGACGAAGGACCCGCAGCAGATTGCCGGAACAGTGGCCGGCGCCGTCATCGGCGGCGTGATAGGCAGCAAGGTGGGCGGCGGTGACGGCAAGAAACTCGCGACCGTGGGCGGCGCCGTCGGCGGTGGCTATGCCGGCAACAAGGTCCAGGAAGGCATGCAGGAGAGAAACACCTACCAGGAATCCCAACGGATCTGCAAAACGGTCCGTGACAGCCGCCAGGAACAGGACGGGTTCGACGTGACCTACCGGCTGAATGGCCAGAACCAGGTCGTGCACATGGACCACAACCCCGGCAAGCGCATTCCGGTCGAGAACGGCGCGCTTGTGCTCACGAAGTAATTGGGCAGCTCACGACCGCTACCTGCTCCCGGTCTGCGCGGCATGTACGTTCTGACGCACTGCTGCGCTAGCCGAGCACGCTTTCGTACAAGTCCTTGTCAGCCGCGTAGCAGGCACATGCCGCCTCTTCCAGGCCGGTGTCATCCAGGATGCGGATATTGGCGCGTCGATAGCGGATCAGGCCGCGATCCTGCAACGCGCCCGCCGCCCGGGTGACGCCGACGCGGCGCACGCCGAGCATGTAGGCGAGGAATTCCTGGGTGATACGGAATGTGTCCGAATTGGCCCGGTCCCGGGTCATCAGCAGCCAGCGGGCAAGCCGTGCCTCCACCACATGGAAGCGCGTGCAGGCAGCGGTCTGGGCCAGCTGTCCCATAAGGCAGTAGAGGTAGCGGTTCAGCCGCCTCTGCAAGGCCGGGGTCTGCCGGATCTCCTGCTGGAACGGTATCGCCTTCATCCGCCACGCAGCGCCCGCACCCTGCACCACTCCGTGCAGCGGCGCCGTGTCGACACCCAGCAAGAGCGAGATGCCGAGCATCCCCTCGTTGCCCACCATGCCCACTTCGACACTGGCACGCCCGCCAACGGGAGCCACCATCGAGATGAAGCTGTCGGTCGGGAAGTAGACGTGCCGGATGGTGTCGCCGGGGATGCAGAGGACGTCGGCAAAGCCGAGCTTCACCGGCTCGCAGCCGGAGATCAGGCGCTCCCGGTGCTTTCGGGGCAGGGCCTGCAGCAACCGGTTGACTGCACGAGGGGCCGCGGAGGGATCGGGGTTCATGGACGTTTGCCTTGCTCAATCAGTACCTATTGCACGGCACCGGCAAGGCGGTCTGTTCGGCAGCGAACCTAGGTGGGCAGCGGGATGGGTCCTGACATCAGGCGATCCGTTTCCGTCTTCACCACCTGGTAGCACTCGCACACCCGGGCTTCAAGCCCCGGCCGGTCCAGGATGGTGATATGGCCCCGCGCGTAGCGGATCAGCCCCGCCTTCTGCAGATTTCCGGCAGCCTCCGTCACACCCTCGCGGCGTACGCCGAGCATGTTGGCGATCAGTTCCTGGGTCATGCTGAGTTCATTGGAGGGAAGGCGATCGAGGCTCAACAGCAGCCACCGGCAAAGCTGCTGGTCTACCGTGTGATGCCGGTTGCAGACG
>JAHDYN010000399.1 GCA_023383735.1 Gammaproteobacteria bacterium
TGCGTCCAGGCTCACTCCGTCAGCGAGTCGCAGATCGATGCGCGTCAGCCTGCCGAGGCCGCCGAACCGCCACTGGGCAAAGCCGAGGTCCATCACGCCGAGCAGGCTGCCAGGCCGCACGCCGGGCAGGGTGCCGCGTATCGTCAGGGCGACCGTACCGGATCCGGCCTGTACCCTGAGGGTGTCGCCGACCTGCACCTTGAAACGCTCCAGCGCCGAAGGTGAGAGAAAAATACCGTCATCGAAGACGCTGAAACGCGCAGCCTCTTCCGCTTGTGATGGCGGCTGTGGCAGCAGTGTCGGCGAAAGCGGTGCGGCACGCAGGACGTCGATACCCAGCACGGTGAGGCGCGGCGGATTCTCGTCACTCCTGTCTGGCACCAGCACATCGGTGGCCAGTACCGGACTGGCCAGCTGCACGCCAGGATCGCTGGCCACGCGCGCGAAGAGCTGTTCGTCGAAACCCGCGCGCGACCCCTCGATGACCGCGTCGGCCTCGCCGTTGATCTGCCGGAGCGCCGCGCTGAACTCGGCCAGCGCCGAGCTGTTGATCAGGCTCACGGCATAGCCGAGCGCGACACCCACGGTGATCGCCAGCACCTGCACGGCGGTGCGCAACCGGTAAGTCCAGGCATATCTGATGATCAGCTGCCACCAGATCCACAACATGTCAGTGAGCTGCCGGGTCTTGCGGATGCAGACGGCCGCGATCGAGCACCAGCACGCGGTCGGCAAGCGCCGCCGCCGCCGCCGAGTGCGTGACCAGCACGCCGGCCGCGCCGCGCGCACGGATCTGCGTGGCCAGCAGCTGCATCAGCATCGCCGCGGTTTCGGCGTCCAGATTGCCGGTGGGCTCGTCGGCCAGTATCAGCAGCGGCCGGTGTACCAGCGCGCGAGCCACGGCCACGCGCTGCAGTTCGCCGCCGGAGAGTTCGCGCGGCAGGCTGGCGGCGCGATCGGCCAGTCCAACGGCGCCGAGCAGCTCAGCGACGCGCTGCTGCCGCTTGCCGGCAGCCACGCCGAGCAGCACCAGCGGCAGTTCGATGTTCTGGCCGACACGCAGATGCGGCAGGATGTGAAAGGACTGGAACACGAAGCCGAGCTGTGCGCGGCGCAGGCGCGTGCGCGCATCGTCATCAAGTGTGGCGAGGTCCTGGCCGGCGATCATGATCCGCCCCGCGTCGGGCTGATCGAGTCCGGCGATCAGGTTGAGCAGCGTGGACTTGCCGGAGCCGGACTCACCGACAATGGCGACGAGTTCGCCGGCTGCAACCGAAAGATCGAGACGGTCGAGAATCTGCCGGTTGTCGTAGCGCCGGGAAAGCTGGCTGACGGCTAGCGCGAGGTCGGCCATCGGCGATCAGGCGTCCGGGGGATTGTCGGGGGCATCGTCAGGCCCCGCATCCGGCAGCCCGGCCAGATCGTCGTCCGCATCATCCGTCAGCTCAACGAGCGGGGCCGGCAGTTCCTTGCTGGTTTTCGCCCCGAGCTTCCTGATGTCGATTGCCCGCCTGACGAGGTTACCCCTGCCGGTATGCAGCCTCTTTATCGCGTCGTCGAGCGAACTGCCGGCCGTCTGCAGGTTGCGGCTGACCTTCTCCAGCTCGACGACGAAAGCGACAAAGGCGTCGTGCATCTTGCCGGCCTGCTCCGCGATCTTCATGACATTGCGGTTCTGGCGCTCGATGCGCCACACGCTCTCGACCACCCGCAGCGTTGCCAGCAAGGTGGTCGGGCTGACCAGCACGATGTTCTTCTTCCAGGCCATCGCATACAGCCCCGGATCCGCCTGTACGGCCACCAGGAATGCCGGCTCCACGGGGATGAACAGCAGGGTGAAATCCAGCGACTCGAAACCATACAGTGCCGGGTAGTTCTTCTTGCTCAGGGTAGTGACGTGCGTCCGTACCGAGAGCAGATGGCTGTCCAGCGCGGCTGCACGATCGGCATCGTTGTCGGCACTGGCGTAGCGCTCGAAGCCCACCAGCGACACCTTCGAATCCACGACGATGCGCCGGTCTTCCGGCAGGCGGATCACCACGTCCGGCTGCTGCCGTTCGCCGGCTTCGTTCAGGCGGCTGTCCTGCACCTCGTACTCGCGGCCCTTGACGAGCCCCGAGTCC
>JAHDYN010000400.1 GCA_023383735.1 Gammaproteobacteria bacterium
TGGTTGCGCCCGACACCACGCGTTTTGCACCCAGCCCCACCGGCGGCCTGCATCTGGGCCATGCGTATTCGGCACTGCTGGCGCACGCAGCAGCCCGGGAAAGCGGCGGGCGGTTTCTGTTGCGCATCGAGGACATCGATGCGGTCCGTTGCCGGCCGGAATACACGACACAGATCATCGATGAGTTGCGATGGCTGGGGCTCGACTGGGATGAACCGGTACGCTACCAGTCGCGGCGCATGGCGGATTACCGTCGGGAACTCGCCGCATTGACAGCGCGCGGCCTCACCTACCCCTGCTTCTGCACACGGCGTGACATTGCCGACGAGATCGCACGCATGCAGTCTGCACCGCAGGGACCGGAAGGTCCGCTCTATCCGGGCACCTGCCGGACTCTCGATGAGCGTACGCGCGCTTCGCGCCTTGCTGCCGGCGACCCGCACGCGATCCGTCTCGACATCGCAGCCTGTCTGCGGAGCCTTGACCTGGCACCGGACGGCTTTCTCGAAACGGGGCATGGTCCGGGCGGGGAAAACGGCCCGATCCGGCTGCAGCCCGGGGTGCTCGGCGATATCGTGCTCGGACGTCGTGATGTGGGCATCAGCTATCATCTGGCCGTCGTGATCGACGACCACGATCAGGGCGTTACGCTGGTGACCCGGGGCGACGATCTGTTTGCCGCCACACATGTACAGCGCCTCCTGCAGGCGGTACTCGGGTTTCCCGCGCCACGTTACCGCCACCATCCCCTGATCCGCGATGCCAGCGGTCGTCGGCTGGCCAAGCGGGATCGGGCTCAGACGCTTTCAGCCCTGCGTGCATCCGGTGCGTCCCCGGATGAAGTCCGTGCCCGGCTGCGCCTGAACCAGTAGCGCCCGATCTCCGCGCTGCCACCCATGAACAACGGCATGCCGCGGGCGGTTTTCGGGTCCCAGGCTGCTTCCTCGAGTTCCGGCGCAAAGAAGTTGCCGAGACTCCTGCGACTGATCCGTCGCGGACCGATCGGCCAGAGGTCCCACCAGCCGCGCCGCCCGAAATGCAGCAGGATGTAGTCACCGTCCGGCGCCAGCCAGGACAGGATCTGGCGCTTGTATGCCGGGCGCAATTCATCCGGCAAACCATGCAGACAGCCGACATCGAGAATCACGTCAAAGGGCCCGGGGTGCGCGAGTTGCGTGGCGTCGGCCGTGACATCGCCCTGCGCCACGGTGATGTCGAGCCCCGCGAGCCTGGCGCGCTCGCCGGCGAGCCGCACAGCCTGCGGCATGAAGTCGATGCCGGTCACGCGATATCCGCGCTCTGCAAGCCAGAGCGAGTACGTGCCGGCACCACAACCCAGATCCAGCGCCCGGCCGGGCGTCTTCCGCGCCTGCAACGCCTTGCCGAGCAGTGCAGGCGGTTCCGGCTCATGCCAGGGCAGGTCTTCAGCGCGACTGGCTCGCGCGTACAGACGCTCGAATATCCGGCGATCCTGTTCACCCATCTGTTCAGTACCTCTGCACCTTGTACAGCCTGGACAACCACGGCTCCGACCTTTGCGCACTGCCTGCAAATCAGCAGCCAGATCCGATCAGAAGCTCCGCACCCCGCACCGGGCGGCCAGGGAGCTGAGCGCCTTGCTGTCCATCGCGCATCGCCCCCTGTGGCAGACTATGCCAACACAGTCATTATCTCTCGCGAGTCGCTCTCCTGCCATGCCAGTAATGGAAACCTCGGATCTCAGCCCCAGGCAGTACTGGGCACAGATAAAGGCCAACCCCGCCCGAACGAAGTTCGGTTTTGGCCGGCGGGCGGCACTGATCAACATCGATCTGCAGCGCGCGTATACGGATCTTGCCAGCTTTAAGACCGCCTATCAGACCGATCCACGCCTGACCCGCAGCCGCGGCATGCCGGTCATCTGGACCTACGTCGCCTACATGGATAACGCCGACGATGCCGGCGTCTGGGGAACACGCACTGACACCCCCGATTCGCTGCAAAACATCAAGGTCGGATCCGAGCGTGCAGCCATTGATCCAAGATTGCACATTGATACCCGTCGCGATGCGGTCATCAACAAGCGCATGGCCAGCGTGTTCCATGAGACACCGATCGCCTCGCTGCTGGCCTGGCACCGCG
>JAHDYN010000401.1 GCA_023383735.1 Gammaproteobacteria bacterium
TCTCCTTGTGGATTAAAGCCACCCATCGCTGTGGTGTGGCAAGGACCGGTCAGCCGCAGCTGGCCGGGTGGCGCATCCTACCGGAGCGCACGGGTGCCCGGCAACCGCGCGGTACGCTGCCGGACGCATTCGTAGAGGAAAATGCCGGCGGCCACGGCCACATTGAGGCTGCCCACGGCGCCGCGCATCGGCAGGCTGACCAGGTAGTCGCAGGTCTCACGGGTCAGGCGACGCATGCCCTCACCCTCGCCGCCCAGCACCAGCGCCGTACCGCCGCTCAGATCCAGCTCGTACAGCGAACTGGTGGCCTCGGCATCGGCGCCAACGATCCACAACCCCTGCCCCTTGATGCCGTCCAGAAAGCGGACGAGATTCCCGACCTGCGCAATGGCCTGGCTCTCTGCCGCACCGGCTGCAACCTTGCTGACCACGGCGGTCAGGTCCACGTTCCGGTTGCGGGCCACGACGACCAGGTCGGCACCGGCCCCGTCTGCTGCACGCAGGCAGGCGCCATAATTCCGGGGGTCCTGAACGCCGTCGAGCACCAGCACCAGCGGCCGCTCCACCGCCGCCAGCAACTCGCGGGCGGCGGCCTCGGACAGGAGCCCGGAGCCGGTCGCGGTCGCTGCAACCCCCTGATGCTTGCCGGTACCGGTCAGGCGCTCGAGTTCCTCCGCCGGAACCCGCCGCACCCGCACGGCGTGTTGCAGCACATCGGCCAGGCGGGCTTCACGCTCTGCGCCGAGATCCGCCTGGACATAGACGCATTCAACGCTGTCCGCACGGCCCAGCAACAGCTGCCGAACGGCATGAATGCCATAAAGAACCCTTGTCGTCATGACTGGCAATCCATCCTGAGCTGATGCAAAGGCAATTCAGCGTCGTGGCCGCCCCGGACGCACGCGCCTGGCCGAAGCTGCCGGCCTGACTGACGGCGTTTGCGATTCCAGCGCGAGGTCGATCTTCGCTTCCTCGGGGTCGACGCGCACCACGCGCACGCGCAGATCCTCGCCGAGCAGAAATACGCGTCCGGTTCGCTCGCCCTTGAGGCCCAGCCCACCGGGCTCCAGGTGGTAGTAATCGTTTGGCAGGTTGGAGACGTGAATCAGCCCGTCGACGAACAGTTCGCGCAGCATCACGAACAGGCCGAAGTGGGTGACACCGGTGACCACACCGTCGAGCACCTCACCGACACGGTGCTGCATGAAGAGACACTTGCAGCGTGCATCGACATAACGCGTTGCCTCATCGGCGCGACGCTCCTGCATCGAGGTGTTCTTGCCGAGCTGCTCCATCGCCGCACCGTCATAACCGAATGCACCCGGTTTACCGCCATCGATCAGGTGACCGATCGCCCGGTGCACGAGCAGATCCGGGTAGCGACGAATAGGCGACGTGAAGTGGCTGTAGGCGGAGAGCGCCAGGCCAAAGTGCCCGTTGTTTGCCGGCTGATAGACCGCCTGCGTCATGCTGCGCAATACCGCAGTCGCCAGCATGGGAAAGTCCGGCCGGTCCTTCAGCAGCTGCAGGCCGCGATTGATTTCGCGCGGTCGCGTCCGGGCCGTATCCGGCATCGGCACACCGAGGCTCTGGAACAGCAGGCGCAGCTCCTCCAGCTTGTCACCTTCCGGGCCATTGTGGACGCGATACAGGGTCGCTATCCGGTGACGGCCGAGGTAACGCGCCGCCTCGACATTCGCCGCAATCATGCACTCCTCGATCAGGCGATGTGCATCGTTACGCAATTTTGAGCGCACACCGGTAATCGCACCGGATTCGTCGAGTTCGATCCTCACCTCGGGCAGATCGAGATCCAAAGCTCCGCGCCGCGCCCGCGCGCTGGCCAGCGCCTTGTAGACGCCATACAGGTTGCCGATCACCGGGCCCAGGTGGCGGATCCGGGCATAGCCTTCCGGATCGGCGCCACGTTGAATGGCGTCAACCTGGTCATAGGTCAACCGGGCATGCGAGTGCATGATGCCCCGGTAGAACTTGGCGCCAGTTACGCTGCCCCGGCAGTCGATCTGCATCTCGCAGACCATGCACAAGCGGTCGATCTGCGGCTTCAGCGAGCAGAGCTCGTTGGACAGCGCCTCCGGCAACATCGGCACGA
>JAHDYN010000402.1 GCA_023383735.1 Gammaproteobacteria bacterium
TCATCAGGTTGCCGTGATGGCGCCCACCGAGTTGCTGGCCGAACAGCATCGCAATACCTTCCAGCGCTGGTTCGAACCGCTGGGCATCAAGGTGATCTGGCTGTCCGGCAGTCTGCGCAAGCGGGCCCGCGAACAGGCCTACAGCGCGGCGGCGGACGGTTCTGCACAGCTGCTGGTCGGCACCCACGCGCTGTTCCAGTCGGGTCTCGGCTATCGCAACCTGGCGCTCGTCATCGTGGACGAGCAGCATCGCTTCGGCGTGCATCAGCGGCTGCAGTTGATGGACAAGGGCGCCAGCGGGGCCGCGCGGCCCCACCAGCTGGTGATGACGGCAACGCCGATTCCGCGCACGCTGGCCATGACCCTCTACGCGGATCTCGATACCTCGGTCATCCGCGAGTTGCCACCCGGACGGCAACCGGTGACGACCATCGCGCTGCCCGACCGGCGACGCCCCGAAGTGGTCACGCGCGTGCGCGACGCCTGCCGCGCCGGCGCGCAGGCCTACTGGGTGTGTCCGCTCATCGAGGAGTCCGAACATCTGGCATCGCAGGCCGCCGAACCGACCGCGGCGGCACTGGCCGAAGCGCTGCCGGAGATCCGCATCGGCCTGATCCACGGCCGGATGAACAGCACGGAAAAGGAACGCGTCATGAAGGCCTTTGTGGCCGGACAGCTGCAACTGCTGGTCGCAACCACCGTGATCGAAGTCGGTGTGGATGTGCCGGCCGCCAGCCTGATGATCATCGAGAACGCCGAGCGCCTGGGCCTGTCGCAGCTGCATCAGCTGCGTGGCCGGGTGGGCCGCGGCCGGGACGCCAGCGTCTGCGTGCTGCTGTACCGCAGTCCGCTGGCGGAGATGGCGCGGGCCCGGCTGGAAGTGCTGCGGGCCACCAATGATGGTTTCGAAGTGGCACAGCGCGACCTTGAGCTGCGCGGCCCGGGCGAGGTGCTGGGCACCCGCCAGACCGGGCTGATGCAGTTGCGCGTCGCCGATCTGGTCCGCGATGCGGACCTCGCCCCGGCGGTGCAGCGGATCGCGCGTGAGTTGCTGGCCACGGCAGCGCCGGCGGTGGAAGAGATCAGGCACCGCTGGATCGGCGCGGGCGACCGGTACGGGGCGGTCTGATTTCATTGCCGGCAGACCATACAGCTCGGCTAGACTTGGCCGGAGTATTCACATGGCATCTGGTTCATTGCACGGCATTTCCCGACTTGGCACGGGCCTGATCGATCAGGCCCGGCAATACGCGCGACTCATGCGCCTCGACCGGCCGATCGGCATCTGGCTGTTGCTGTGGCCGACGCTCTGGGGTCTGTGGATTGCGGGCAGCGGACAGCCGCAGGCACGCTGGTTCCTCGTCTTCGTCGCCGGCGTCATCGTGATGCGCTCGGCGGGCTGCGTGATCAACGACTTCGCGGACCGCCATATCGACGGCAAGGTAAGGCGCACTGCCGACCGGCCGCTCGCGGCCGGCAAGGTCGCGCCGGTCGAGGCGCTCGCGCTGTTTGCCGTGCTCGGACTGATCGCGCTCGCGCTCCTGCTGATGCTCAATCCGCTGGCGCGCCTGCTGGCGCTTGGCGGCGCCCTGCTCACGGTGATCTATCCCTTCTGCAAGCGCTGGCTGGCGGCACCGCAGTTCGTGCTCGGCGCGGCCTTCGGCTGGGGAGTGCCGATGGCCTTTGCAGCCGAGACCGACGTGATCCCGCGCCTCGCCTGGCTGCTGTGGCTGAGCGTGGTGGTCTGGGCGGTGATCTACGACACGATGTATGCGATGGCAGACCGTGAAGACGACCTGCGCATCGGCGTGAAGTCCACCGCCATCCTGTTCGGCAGCGCCGACGTGTTCATCATCGGACTGCTGCAGGCCGTGCTGGTTACCGGGCTGCTGCTTGTCGGGCGGGAGGCGGGGCTCGGCATCTGGTATCAGGGCGGGGTACTGGCTGGCGCAATCCACCTGATCAGGCAGCTCTGGCTGATTCGCAGCCGGGAGCCGGAGGCCTGCATGCAGGCCTTCAGGGCCAACAACATGTTTGGCGCCACCATCTTTGCCGGCATCGTCCTCGACTACACCTTCAGCCTGCCGGCCTGATCCCTTTGGCTGCGTCAGG
>JAHDYN010000005.1:0-13323 GCA_023383735.1 Gammaproteobacteria bacterium
CGCCGACTACGCGGTGATCGCGGAACCGGACGCCCTTGACGACCTGTCCGTCGCGTACGTCGAGGCAGGGGATTATGCGTCGCGCGAGAATTGCCGGATCTCCTCGAGTGTCAGGCGGCCGTCCAGCAGCGCTTTGCCGGTGACGACGGCGGATGCGCCGGTCTGCCGCAGTGCCTGCAGGTCGGCCAGCGAACTGACGCCGCCCGATGCGATGACCTGTGCATCCGGAAAACGACGCGAACACTCGGTGTACAGATCGAGATTCGGTCCGCCCAGCGTGCCGTCGCGGGCGATATCGGTACACAGGAAGTGGATGCCGCCATGTGTCGTGAACTGCGCGAGCAGCGTCCACAGGCTGATGCCGCTGTCATGCACCCAGCCGCGGGTCAGGATCTGTGGATCGCCTTTCTCCGGCACGCGCACATCGAAGGCGAACACCACGTGTTCAGCGCCGAGTTCACCCAGCCAGGCCAGTGCAGTTTCCGGTTTTTCGGCCGCGATCGAGCCGAGTACCACGCGGGCCGCGCCGGCCTCGCGCAGCTGACGGGCACGGCGCAGGTCGCGGATGCCGCCACCGGCCTGAACGGCAACGCCGCCGGCCGAGGCCATGGCCTTGATGAGTTCCATGTTGGCCGGGCTGCCGGTACGTGCGCCATCCAGATCCACCACGTGCAGGCGGCGCATGCCGGCTTCCCGGTAGGTGGCTGCCAGTTCGACCGGATCCTGCGTGTAGCCGGAAACCTTGTTGAAATCGCCCTGGTAGAGGCGGACGCACTGGCCGTCCAGCAGGTCGATGGCGGGGATGACTTCCATGTACGGGTCTCAGCAGAGCTCCAGGAAATTTCGCAGCAGGCGGGCGCCGAGCGGCCCCGAGCGCTCCGGATGGAACTGGGCGGCATGGAAGTTGTCCCGCCCGGCAACAGCCGTGAAGGCCCAGCCATAGTCGGTGGTGGCAATGGTGTGGTCCGAGACTTCGGCGGCATAGCTGTGCACGAAGTAGAAGTAGCTGTCGTCCGGAATACCGTCGAGCAGCGGTGAATCGCGTCGGCGGGTGATCTGGTTCCAGCCCATGTGCGGTATCGGCCGGCCTGGTGCCGGCGTGAAGCGCCGGACCCGGCCCGGCAGGATGCCCAGGCATTCCACCTCGTCTTCCTCGGAGGAATCGAACAGCAATTGCAGGCCGAGACAGATGCCCAGCACGGGTTGCCGGAGTGCGGGGATCAGCGTGTCGAGCTTCGCTTTCTGCAGACGCTCCATGGCCGCGCGCGCCGCACCGACACCGGGCAGGATCACGTGCGAGGCCGCGCGAATGGCGGCTGCATCGCTGGTGAGCCGGCCTGCATACCCGAGGCGCTGCAGTGCCAGGTTCAGCGAGGCGATGTTTGCCCCGCCGCCATCGACGATGATCACCTCGCGGGCCACTGAACTCACAGCGTGCCCTTGGTGCTGGGCAGCGATTGCCCGGTGCGGGCGATGGCCTGGCGCAATGTCCGGCCGAGGCCCTTGAAGCAGGCTTCGATCATGTGATGCGTGTTGTCGCCGCGCACCGTGATGTGCAGGTTGGCACCCAGGCTGTCGGACAGCGAGCGGAAGAAGTGCGGGACCATCTCGGTTGGCAACTCTCCGACCTCGGGCCGCGGGAACTTGCCCTTGAAAACGAGGCAGGCGCGCCCGGACAGGTCCAGCGCAACCTGCACCCAGGCTTCGTCCATGGGCAATACAAAGCCATAGCGCGCGATGCCACGCTTGTCGCCCAGTGCCTGGCGCAGGGCCGAGCCGAGCGCCAGCGCCACGTCCTCGACGGTGTGGTGCTCATCGACCTGCAGGTCACCCTGGCAGTCGAGCGTCAGCGCAAAGCCGCCGTGCTTGGCGATCTGCTCGAGCATGTGATCGAAAAAACCGATGCCGGTGTGGACCGAAACCGGCTGCTCGGCATCCAGGTCGACGCGGACTTCAATGCTGGTCTCGCGGGTCTTGCGCACCACGCTCGCCGTACGGGGCCGGTCGAGCAGTTCGTGCACGATGCGCGCCCAGCAGTCGGGGTCGGCGGGGTCCACCCGATAGCCGGGCACACCGATGTTGCGGGCAAACTCGAGATCGGTGTCGCGGTCACCGGCGACAAAGCTCTGCTCGCGGTCAAAGCCCAGGCTGCGTATGGCTTCTCCCAGGATGCCCGGGTTCGGTTTGCGGCAGCTGCAGGCATCTGCCGGCTTGTGCGGACAGATGAAGACGTGGGCGAACTCGATGCCCTGCGAACGGAACAGCCGGAGCACGAAATCCTGTACGCGGCGAAAGTCGGCTTCCGGGAAGCTCGCCGTACCGAGTCCGTCCTGGTTGGTGACCATGGCAAAGCCGTAGCCCGCATCGCGCAAACGCAGCAGTGCCGGTATCACGCCCGGGACGAGTTCGACCTTGTCGAGCCGGTCCACCTGCTCGTCGGCAGGTTCGAGAATCAGGGTGCCGTCCCTGTCCAGAAAGGCGATCTTGCCGGGTGCTACCATCATGACCTCAGGGCTTTCAGGAGTTGCTCGTTGTCGGCCGGGGAGCCGACCGTGATGCGCACGCAGTTCGGCAGCATGGGATCCCAGCCGAAATCACGCAGCAGGATGTTGCCGGCCCGTGCGCGGGCCGAAAGCGTCGATCCGGCCGTCGTCTCGACGAGCAGGAAGTTGGCATCGCTGGGCCAGACGCGCAGCACGTCCGGCAGTTCAGCGAGGGCTGCTGCCAGAAGCTGGCGCTCGGCGATGATGATGCGGCGGCGCGCCGCCCGTTAGCTCTGCGCCTCGGCGCCGAGGCAGCGCATCACGGCAACCTGGCTGGTGGTCGGGAAACAGTAGGGTGGCAGGGCCCGCCCGATCAGCTCGATGAGCGGCGCGCGACCGATCATCGACCCGCAGCGGATGCCGGCCAGGCTCAGTGACTTCGACAAGGTGCGCAGCACCACCACGTTGTCGTGGCGGGCGAGCATCCCGTGCAGGGGATCCGAGGCGGCGAACTCGACATAGGCGCTGTCCAGTACCACCACGCCACGGCCGGCAAGACCTGTGGCGAGGCGCTCGACTTCGCTGTCGGGGAAAGAGTTGCCGGTCGGATTGTTCGGCGAACAGACAAAGACCAGCTTGCTGCAATCCGTCCATTGCGCGCAGATCTCGTCGACGGGCAGGGTGTAGCCCTGGTCGCGGTTCAGCGGGATGCGCCGGATGGCAGCACCCTGGATCTGGGCATAGAACTCGTACATGCCGAAGGTCGGCGGGCAGAGGACGATCTCGTCCCGGCCCGCGCGGCAGAAACTGCGGATCAGCATGTCGATGGCTTCGCTCGAGCCGCGCGTGACCAGCAGCATGTCTGCAGCCACGCCGTAATGTGCCGCCAGCTGTGCGGCCAGCTCGGCCGGGCGCGGGTCGGGATAGCGGTTCAGGCCGTCACGGCTGTCGTCGCCGGGCGGGCGCCAGGGCGTCTCGTTGGCATTGAGCCGGATGCAGCCGCCGACGTAGTCGGCCGGCTTGTAGGGCTTGAGCCGGGAGAGTTCCGGGCGCAGCAGGTCCAGCGTGGTGCTCATGGCTTGCGCCCGCTGTCAGCCTGTTCCAGCCGCGTGGCCACGGCCTGTGCGTGGGCATCGAGTCCTTCCAGCTGAGCAAGCGTACGTACCGTCGGCGCCAGGCTGCGCAGGCCCGGCAGCGTGGCTTCCTGCAGCGTCATGCGTCGCTCGAAATCCGCTACCGACAGTCCGCTGTAGGCGCGTGCATAGCCGTAGGTCGGCAGCACATGGTTGGTGCCGCTGCAGTAGTCGCCCAGGGATTCGGGCGTCCATGTACCGATGAAGACCGAACCGGCCGTGTCCACGCCGGCCGCCAGCACGCGCGGCTCGACCGTCTGCAGGATCAGGTGCTCGGGTGCGTATTCGTTTGCCAGGGTCACGGCGTCGGCCAGTGTCGGCACGATCACTGCAACCGCGTGGGTGAGTGCGGTCCGGATGATCTCCCGGCGCGGCAGGCCAGGCAGCGCACGGTCGATCTCGGCCAGTACGGCAGTCACCAGGGCCCGATCCGTGCAGGCCAGCACGACGTGTGAGTCGGGACCATGCTCTGCCTGCGAGAGGAGATCGAGCGCGACGTAGCGCGGATTGGCCGTGCCGTCGGCTATCACCATCACTTCGGAGGGCCCGGCCGGCATGTCGAGCGCTGCACCGGCGGGATCTGCCGCCACCATCGTCTTGGCCGCAGTGACCCAGGCATTGCCCGGCCCGAAGATCTTCACGACTTTGGGCACCGTGGCGGTGCCATAGGCCATTGCCGCGATCGCGGCTCGGCGCGGCCGTCGGGACGCGGCGGTGTGCACATGACGCGTACCGGGCAGCCGGCGATGCCAGCCGGCACCGCGAGCATGATGGCCGTGGAGGGCAGCGGCGCCGTACCGGCGGGTACATACAGCCCGACTGCGCGCAGCGGTTTGCTGATGCGCTCGCAGACCACGCCCGGCACGGTCTCCACGCGAATGGCTGGCGCCTTCTGGGCGGCATGAAAGCGCGTGACATTGTCTATCGCGGTGGCAATGGCCTGTCGCGCATCGGCCGAAACATCCGCCGCGGCAGCCCGGACCTCGTCGTCGTCAACGCGCAGGGCGTCAAGCTTTGCGTGATCGAGTTCTGCAGTGAGACTGAACAGCGCCGCATCGCCTTCGGCACGCACCTGGTCGATGATCTCGCGTACGCGGTTGGCAATGCTTTCGCCGAGCTGCACGGCAGGACGCTGCAGCACCTGGCGGCGTGCTTCGCTGTCGAGAGATGTCCAGTCAACGATACGCATGCGTTTCAGGCGAGCATCTTCTCGACGGGCACGACGAGGATCGAGGTGGCGCCGGCGCTCTTCAGCGCCTCCAGCGTTTCCCAGAACACATTTTCCCGGCAGACGACGTGGACGGCTACCCGGTCGTCCCGGCTGTCCAGCGGCAGCACGGTGGGTGCCTCGGAGCCGGGCAGCAAAGCCGCAATCTGCGCAAGCGCGGACTTGGGCGCATGCATCATGATGTACTTGCTTTCACGCACCTGCATGACGCCTTCGAGACGCTGCAGCAGGCGGTTGATCCACTCGGTTTTCTCCGCGGGAACCGCCACCGGCGTCTGCAGGATCACGGCACGGCTTTCCAGGATCGTTTCGCCTTCGCGGAGCTTGTTGGCGAGCAGTGTCGAACCCGTCGAAACCAGATCGCAGATCGCCTCGGCGCGACCGAGACTCGGAGCGATTTCCACCGCGCCGGAAAACTCGACCACACCGGCATCGATGTTGTTGCGTTGCAGGTAGTCGCGCACGATCGACGGATAGCTGGTGGCGACCTTCTTGCCGGCCAGGTCACGGACCGTGCGCAGCGGACTGCCATCCGGGTAGGCAAAGGCAAGCCGGCAGTGACCGAAGTCGAGCGAACGGATGATCTGGAAAGGCGTGACCGGATCCTGTTCCAGGAAGTGCAGGCGCTTTTCCTCGACGATATTGAGGCCGGCGATGCCGAGATCGCAGACGTCGTCCCGCACCAGGCCGGGGATATCGTCATCCCGGACCAGCAGGACATCGACCGGCATGTTCTCGCCGAAAGCGATGAGCTGGTCGGGTCCCCGCGTGTACTTGAGGCCGCAGCGTTGCAGCAGGTCCAGGGACTGCTCGGTCAGGCGCCCGGACTTCTGGATGGCAATCTTGATGCGTGCTGGTTTGTCTGTCATGAATCCTACTTCCGGCGACGTTGCAGGGCTTTTCTGTAACCCCCTGCACCGATATTCAGGGAACGGGCCACGCGACCGATGGTCGTCACGCTGACGCCGGTCTGGTCGTGGATCTGGCGATAGGGAAGGCCACGGTCCAGAAGTTCTGCCACATGCCAGCGGTCGGTGAGCGCCTGCAACTCGGCAGGCGTGCACAGATCGGTGAAGAATGCGCGCAGTTCGCTGACATCACGCAGGCTGAGCAGGGCACGGAACAATGCCTGTTCCGCAGCCGCTTCATCCTGCTTGTCGAGTATGCGATGTTCTTTCATGTGCTGATGTACTAATGCGCTATTACATTAATACAGCAGACCGGCCTGTGGCAAGCCGGATTTTCCGGTTTCGCCGGTTTATGCCCCGAGCGCCTGCAGAATCGCGTCGCCGACTGCCCGGGTGCCGACCGGTACCTTGCCCGGCAAGGCGATGTCGGCAGTGCGGCAACCGGCTTCAACGGCGGCGATGACCGCGCTTTCGATCGCCTGGGCCTCGGGTTCGAGCCCCAGCGAGTGGCGGAGCAGCATGGCCGCGCTGAGGATCGTGCCGCAGGGGTTGGCGATGCCGCGGCCGGCGATATCCGGTGCCGAGCCATGGATCGGCTCGTAGAGGCCGCGCTTTTCGGCATTCAGGGAAGCGGAGGGCAGCATGCCCAGTGAACCCGTGAGCATCGAGGCTTCGTCAGTCAGGATGTCGCCGAACAGGTTCTCGGTCACCAGTACATCGAAATCCGCGGCGCGCGACAGCAGATGCATGGCGGCGGCATCGACGTAAAGGTGGTCGAGCTGCACATCGGGAAACTCGCGTGCGTAGAGTTCCGTGGCGATCGAGCGCCACAGTCTCGATGTCTCCAGTACGTTGGCCTTGTCGACCGACGTGATCTTGCGCCGGCGCGTGCGGGCGAGTTCGCCCGCCATGCGCAGCACGCGCTCGATTTCCACACGGGTGTAGGTGCAGACATCGGTGGCCGAGTCTGGTGTGCGCTCTTTCCGGCCGAAGTAGGCGCCGCCGGTGAGTTCACGCACGACGAGTATATCCACGCCGTGCAGGCGTTCGCTGCGCAGGGGCGATGAAGCGTACAAGGCCGGATGCGTCTGCACGGGACGCAGGTTGGCAAACACACCCATCGACGAGCGCATGGCCAGCAGGCCCTGCTCGGGGCGGATCTTCGCATCCGGATCGCTCCACTTCGGACCGCCGACGGCACCCAGCAATACCGCATCGGCGTCCGCGCAGAGCTTGCGTGTGGCATCGGGGAACGGGTCACCATGCGTATCGATGGCGATGCCGCCGATCAGCGCTTCCTGATAGCTGAAGCGATGCTGATACTTCTTTTCAATGGCCTTGAGTACCCGCAGCGCTTCGGCCATCACCTCGGGGCCGATGCCATCGCCGGGCAGTACGCCGATCAGGGCTTCCATGCGCGCTCATTCTCGAAGCGTGTGATGGCATCCGACTGATGCAGCAGGTAACCGAGCTGATCCACGCCGTTCAACAGGCAGTATTTGGAGAAACCGTCCAGCGGGAAGGCGACCGACCTGCCGTCGGGCAGTCGCAGTTCGCAGCTGGCCACGTCGATCGTCACCTCCACGCCGGGATTGGCGAGCAGCCAGGTGTGCGTGGCCTGGTCGACGATCACCGGTACCAGGCCGTTCTTCAGCGAGTTGCTGCGGAAGATGTCGGCGATGCCCGTGCTGATCACGGCCTGGATGCCGAAATCGATCAGGGCCCAGGGCGCGTGCTCGCGCGAGGAACCGCAGCCGAAGTTGTTGCCGGCAACCAGCACCTTGCAGCCCGCTGCGGCCGGTGTATTGAGGATGAAATCGGCCTTCGGTTTGCCGTCCTTGTCATAGCGCCAGTCGGCGAACAGCGCCTTGCCGAGGCCCTTGCGCGTGGTGGTGGTCAGAAAACGGGCCGGAACGATCTGGTCCGTGTCGATGTCGGTACCGGGCATTACCACGGTCCGCGAACGCACGATCTCTGTTTTTTCCATGGGTATGTCTCGTCTGGAAGGTGGGCTCAGTTCGGCAGCAGCGGCCGCGGGTCGGCGATGGTGCCGGCAATTGCCGAGGCGGCTGCGGTGAGAGGGCTGGCAAGTACGGAGCGGGCTCCAATGCCCTGGCGGCCCTCGAAGTTGCGGTTGCTGGTACTGACGCAGAGCTGTCCGGGCAGCGCGATGTCGCCATTCATGCCGAGGCACATCGAGCAACCGGCCTCGCGCCACTCGGCACCGGCTTCCCTGAACACCTTGTCCAGACCCTCCGCTTCGGCCTGACGCTGTACCTGGACGGAGCCGGGGACCACCAGCATGCGCACCGACTTCGCGACCTTCCGGCCGCGCAGTATCGAGGCGGCATCGTGGAGGTCCGACATGCGCGAGTTCGTGCAGCTGCCGACAAACACCACATCCACCGGCATGCCGAGCATGGGCTTTCCGGCTTCGACTTTCATGTAGGCCAGCGCCTTGCGGAAGCTCGCGTCGTCGGAAACCGGCACCGCATCGGTGACCGGCACGACCATGCCGGGATTGGTGCCGAAGGTCACCATCGGCGTGAGCTGGCTGACATCGATCGATACTTCGCGGTCGAAGCGCGCGTCGGCGTCGGAGGGCAGGGCGCGCCAGCGGGCCACGGCCGCGTCCCAGTCGGCGCCCTTCGGGGCCAGCGGCCGGCCGTTCAGGTACTGGATGGTGGCATCATCGGGCGCGATCATGCCGGCGCGCGCACCGGCCTCGATCGACATGTTGCAGATCGTCATGCGCTGCTCCATGTCGAGGCCGCGGATCGTGGTGCCGCGGTATTCGATGACGCTGCCCGTGCCGCCGCCAACGCCGATCTTGCCGATGATGGCCAGGATGACGTCCTTTGCCGTCACGCCGCGTGGCAGTTTTCCCTCGACGTTGATGGCGAGCGTCTTCGGACGGCGCTGCAGGAGACACTGGGTCGCCAGGACGTGGCCGACTTCGGTCGTGCCGATGCCGAAACCGATTGCGCCGAATGCGCCATGCGTGCTGGTATGACTGTCGCCGCAGACGATCGTCTTGCCCGGTTGTGTCGCGCCGAGTTCGGGGCCGATCACATGGACGATGCCGCGCGAATCGCTGTCGTAGCCGTACATGCGGATGCCGTTCTTCTCGCAGTTCTCGATCATGGTGCGGATCTGTGCGGCAGCTGCGGGTTCGGATACGACGTCGAGATCCTTGAGCGAAGTGATCGGCACGGTCGGTGTCGAATGATCCAGGGTGGCAATGGTCAGGTCCGGGCGCCGGATGGGCAGGCCACGCGAGCGCAACACGTTGAACGCCTCGGGGGTGGTGACCTCATGCGTCAGGTGGAGGTCGATGTACAGGACCGCTGGCGTATCCGCCGACTCCGGCACGACGATGTGGTCGTCCCAGACTTTCTGAAAGAGTGATCTACCGCTCATGTGATGATTCCCGACTCAGACAAGTGACTCGAGCCAGCCCCACTTGTCCGTGGTGCGCCCGTTGAACAATCCGAAAAATGCATTCTGCAGCGCGGTTGTGACCGGTCCGCGCGTACCGGAGCCGACCGCGATTCGGTCTACAGATCGGACCGGCGTGATTTCCGCAGCGGTGCCGGTGAGGAAGATCTCGTCGGCCACGTAGAGCATTTCGCGCGGAATTCCCTGCTCCCGGACCGGTATGCCGAGTTCCCGTGCGAGCGTCATCACGGCATCGCGGGTGATGCCCTGCAGAACAGAGTCCGTGGTCGACGGGGTGATGATGGAACCGTCGCGGATCAGGAACAGGTTTTCGCCGGCACCCTCGCTGACGGTGCCGTTGGTGGACAGGGCGATGCCCTCGGCAAAGCCGCGCTCGCGCGCTTCAAGGCTGATGAGTGTGCTGGACAGGTAGTTGCCGCCCGCTTTGGCCAGCGTCGGAATGGTGTTGGGCGCTGCGCGCTGCCAGGAGGAGATGCAGACGTCCACGCCCTGCTCAAGCGCATCCGTGCCCAGGTAGGCACCCCATTCCCAGGCGGCAATGGCGACATCGACCGGATGTCCCGGCGGCGGTGCGAGCCCCACCTCACCATAGCCGCGGAAGGCGATCGGCCGGATATAGGCGCTGCCCAGCTTGTTGCGGGTGACAACTTCGCGGCAGGCGGCGTTGATCACCTCCGGGGTCCAGGGGATCTCGATGCGGTGTATGCGGGCCGAATCGAACATGCGCCGGGTATGGGCGGCAAGACGAAAGACGCGCGGGCCATCCGGGGTCTGGTACACGCGGATGCCCTCGAATACGGATGAACCGTAATGCAGGGCATGCGTCATCACGTGGACTTTTGCATCGTTCCATGGAACCAGCTTGCCGTTGAACCAGATCCATTCAGTTGTCTTGATTGCCATGCTCTTTCCTCGGCTGTCGGGCTGCGCAAGCGTTCTAAAGGTGTACTACGTTGTCGTCTGCCGGTGACGCCGGAGGCTGGTGCCCCGGTTGCTGCCGGCAGATCCGGTTGATGACATCGAGATAGGCGAGGGCGCCGGCCTCGACGATATCGGTGCTGACGCCGCGCCCGCGGTGGCATCGTCCATTCTCGCTGACGGTGACCGTGACTTCACCCTGGGCATCTTCCCCGGTGGTGGCGCTGTGTACCTCGAAATTCTGCAGGTCGAGGCTGATGCCGGTGGCCCGCTCGAGCGCCTTGAAGGCGGCCTCGACCGGCCCGTCGCCCACCGATGCCTCGTCGACGATGTGTCCGTCGCCATGGCGCATGCGCACTGCAGCTGCGGCAATTGCGCCGCTGCCCGCCGAGATGTGCAGTTCGACCATCTCCCAGGGACCCACGCCGCCGGTATCGGCGCCCAGTATCCCGGTGTTCATGATGATGGCCTCGATGTCGCCGTCGAACATCTCCTTCTTGCGGTCAGCGAGCTTCTTGAATTCGGCAAAGGCCACGTTGAGCTGCTCGTCATCCAGATCGAAGCCCAGCTGTTGCACGCGCTCCCGGAACGCGTGCCGACCGCTGTGCTTTCCGAGCACCAGGTTGGACTTGCTGATGCCTATGTCTTCCGGGTTCATGATCTCGTAGGTCGAGGCGTGCTTCAGCATGCCGTCCTGGTGAATCCCCGACTCATGGGCGAATGCGTTTTCGCCGACCACGGCCTTGTTGCGCGGGATATGCATGCCGGTGATGCTGGAAACCAGCCGGCAGGTCGGATACAGGCGTCGCGTCTCGATGCCGGTTTCGAGGCCATAGTGGTTGGCCCGCGTGCGCAGTGCCATCACCACTTCTTCCAGTGAACAGTTGCCGGCCCGTTCGCCGATACCGTTGATCGTGCACTCTACCTGGCGTGCGCCGGCCGACACGGCGGCCAGGCTGTTGGCGACAGCCATGCCGAGGTCGTCGTGGCAGTGCACGCTCAGCATGATCTGATCGATGCCCCGCACATGGGTACGGAGGTACGCGAACAAAGAGGCAAACTCCTCGGGGACGGTGTAGCCGAGCGTATCGGGAATATTGACCGTGCGGGCACCGGCGGCGATCACCGCTGTGACCACATCGGCCAGGTAGGCCGGTTCCGTTCTGGACGCATCTTCCGCCGAGAATTCCACGTCCTCGCAGTACTTGCGTGCCAGCTGCACGCCCTCGACTGCCCGGCGAATGATTTCTTCCTTCGCCATGTGCAGCTTGTAGGTGCGGTGAATTTCGCTCGTGGCAAGAAACACGTGGATGCGGCTGCGCTGCGCGGGCTTCAGGGCCGCAGCTGCACGCTCGATATCGTTCGGATGGCAACGCGCCAGACTGCAGATCACCGGTCCGCTGATATCGGTGGCAATTGCCTGGACGGCATCGAAGTCACCCGGCGATGCGGCGGCGAAACCCGCTTCGATGACGTCGACACGCAGATCGCGCAGGGCAGAGGCAATCCGCAGCTTCTCGCCCAAGGTCATGCTGCAGCCCGGGGCCTGCTCACCGTCGCGGAGCGTGGTGTCGAAAATGACGACCCGATCCTGGCTAAGCCCGTTCATCGCTGCTCTCCCTGCCACAGCTGAACCGGAGCACCCGGATCCTGCTGTTGCCATTCATGACTGTTTGAGTGGATTTGCAACTGATAATTCTTGGCCAATACAAAAAACCCCGCCACCTTGCGGGTGCGGGGGTCTCGTTGACTCTTGAGGCAATCAGCCAGTCAGACGCCCGCGCCCAGGCTTCGCAGTACCAGGGGCAGGCCGAACGAAGATGCGCTGATCGTGAACAACCGCATGCCAGAATGGTCTTGTAAGCACGGAGCCTTGTCAACCGCGGGCAGCAGCCCCCCGGGGGTGGCCATGAGGCTGCGTGCTATGCTCGCTGCCGCTCCGCGGGAGAGCGGCTTTTTCCGGTTTGCCGGACACGATCATGGATCAGAAATGCCCAGGGTGATTTTTCATGACACGAATGGCCGGCGGGTCGAGGTACAGGCCCCTGTCGGCAACACGGCGATGGAGGCAGCAGTCGACAACGGGGTTTCCGGTGTCGTTGCCGAATGCGGTGGGGCCTGTGCCTGCGCCACCTGCCACGGTTACGTCGCCGAGGAGTGGCTGCCGCGGCTGAAGCCGATGGAGGAAATGGAAGACGCCATGCTCGATGCGGCGGAAGGCCGGCGCGCAACCAGTCGCCTGCTTTGCCAGATCGAGATCAACCCGGAACTCGATGGGCTGGAAATCACCGTCGCCGACAACGGAGGCTGATACCGCTTATGCGCCTGGTCACACTGGACAGCCGCGAAGTCGGCGGGCGACCTGCCGTCTGTCTGCCCTCGGACGAGATTCTGGATCTGACAGCAGCCAGCGCAAACCTGGGTACCTCGCAATGGCGGCCGCAGTCAGTGGTCAGCGTGTTGGCGCAGGGCGATGAGGGGACTTCCCATGTTGCGCGCCTGATCGCCGAGATCGATGCGGCCAGTGAGTCCGAGCGTCAGCGGTGGCGAGCCGTCGGGCGTTTGCTGCCGGGCGCCGGTACTGCGCTGATGACGCCGATAAGGCGGCCCGGTGTGTTGCTGATGGTACGGCGCGATGCCGGCCGCGTTCTCAATGCTTATCTCAAGAATCCCAATGCGGCGGTGGGTCCGGATGCACGTATCGGCATGCCGGCAAATCGCGACGAACCGCTTTCGGGTCTGGCGATGCCGGGCCTGGTGCTGGGGCGGCCGCTGTATGCGGCCAATGCGGAACAGGCAGCAAAAGCCATCTCCGCAGTGACGCTGGTTGCCGACCTCGGACTGTCGGCATGGTCACATGCGGATCCATCGGATCGGCAGTTTCCTGGAGCCTGCGTCATCGGCCCCTGCATCGCGACGCTGGATGAATGGCCTGACCGGGTCATCCCCGGACCGCTTGTGACCGTCAACGCGCACGCGATTGGCAGTCGCCTGCCGGACTTGCCGGTACGGGACGCTGCCGGCGTGCTGGCGCAACTCTCGGCGAGTTATGCCTTTCGTCCGGGTGATATCGTGGCCCTGTCGTCCGGCGGTGGTCAGTTCAGGCTCGGGCGCGGCGATCGCGCCAGCTTGGCACTCGACAGCAGTTTGGCCTTGCGCTTCACCATTTCCGGCTGAAGCCTGCGTTCTCCGGG
>JAHDYN010000005.1:13333-17116 GCA_023383735.1 Gammaproteobacteria bacterium
TGCTGCTCAGGCAGCAATTGCAGCCGTGACCGCATCCCACAGCATCCGCCCGGCGGTGATCCCCAGAAAGATGCCGAAGGCCTGCCGCAAGCGATGCTGGCTCAGGCTGTGCGCAAGGCGCGCGCCGAGCGGCACGGCCAGCAAGGTCGTCGGAACGATCAGCAGCAGGGCGAGTACATTCACATAACCGAGGCTGAAGGCCGCGAGCCCCGGCGCATTCCATCCGCCGATGGCAAAACCGATGGTCGCCGGTAGCGAGATCACCAGGCCAAAACCCGAGGATGTGCCGACGGCCCGATGGATCGGCGTGCCGAACAGGGTGAGTGCCGGGACGCTGAATGTGCCGCCGCCTATTCCCATCATCGCCGAGAGACCACCGATCATGACCGGGAAGCCCAGGCTGGCGCGCCCGCGTGGGAGCCTGGTGCCGAGGCGCCAGTCGGCATTGCCGAGGCCCATCTGCAGCGCCATGATCATGCCGACCGTACCGAATATGGCGGTCAGTACGCTGAAGTCGGCCAGGGTCGCCAGCCAGGTGCCGAGCACCGAACCGGCAAACACGGCCGGCGCCCAGGCCCGGAACAGCTCCGGCTCAAAACCGCCGCGTTGCCTGTGCGCGCGGACCGAGCGGATGCTGGTCGGTATGATGGTCGCCAGGGAGGTGCCGACCGCGAGATGCATGCGTACCGCGGGGTCGATGCCCAGATAGCTGAACAGGTGATAAAGCACCGGAACGACGACGATACCGCCGCCCACGCCGAGCAGGCCCGCGAGTATGCCGGCGACCAGGCCGGTTGCCGCGAGCAGCGGCACCAGCCAGAGCAGAAGAGCAGTGGTATCGGCAGTGAACAAGGGCAGTCCTTCGGTCGGCTGGCAGGTCCACCCGGTCGTGGCGGGCGATGCATTGTAGCCGAGCGGCACGCACGTCAATATCCTGAAACCATCCACCCGGAGTTCAAACCATCATGTCAACGCGCTCCCTGACCATGGATGAACAGCTGCAAGCCTATCTGCAGAATGTGTCGCTGCGCGAACCGCTGGTGCTGGCCAGATTGCGTGCCGAAACCGCGGCGCTGCCCATGGCGGTCATGCAGATCTCGCCGGAGCAGGGGCAGTTCATGGCTTTCCTGCTGAAGCTGATTGGTGCGCGACATTGCCTGGAGATCGGTACCTTCACCGGCTACAGCGCACTGGTATGCGCGCTGGCTCTGCCGGCGGACGGACGCCTGGTGGCCCTGGATGTCAGCGAGGAATGGACGGCGATTGCGCGTCGCTACTGGGCGGAGGCCGGCGTTGCGGAGCGGATCGAGCTGCGGCTGGGTTCAGCCAGCCGGTCGCTGCGCGAACTGGCTGCCGAAGGCATGCGGGGCCACTTCGACTTCATCTTCGTCGATGCAGACAAGACCGGCTACGACGATTACCTGGAGCAGGGCTGCGAGCTGCTGCGCGCAGGTGGCCTGATGATCTTCGACAACGTGTTGTGGAGCGGGCGCGTTGCCGATCCCGCCGTTGACGATGCTGATACGCTTGCCCTGCGGGCCCTCAACCGGAAACTGCATGTTGATTCGCGCTTCGACCTGTCAATGGTCGCGATCGATGATGGCCTGACGCTGCTCCGCAAGCGGGCCTGAGCAGCAAGCCGGGCGATCACTGCGGAACGATTTCCAGCAACTCGCCGGCTGCGCCACGGAGGCAGTTGATGGCGTTTGCACCGGCTGTTCCGGTGCCGACGAAGCTGACGATTGAAATACCGGGCGGCAGGTCGTGCTGCTCTGCCGGGAGTGGCAGCGCAGCGGCCGGCATTTCATCCGCTTCGATGTAGCACCGACCGCCGAGCGGCAAGGCTGCAATCCGGAAGCGATGTTCGCGCGATAGCCCGAATTCCAGCGCCATGGTCTGTACGCGGGATTCAAGCGCTGGCGCGCGTGGCACACCAAACCGCGTTGCATAGAAGTCCTGCATGGCATCGAGTGAAGCGCCACCGGCAATCACGATGAAGGTCCGATCCACCTCGCAGCGCGCGGGCGGTGAATCCAGTCCGGGCACGGGCTTCTTGAACTCGGTCAGATAGAGGATTTCACCGCCCGGACCGCGGATCTGCATGGCGCGGAGATCCGGGCAGAATGACAGGTCCATCGGCGGGGCGACGATTTCGAAGGGCGACGAGGCGAGGCGCTCCGCAAGCGGATCGACCCTGGCGACGATGAGTTCCGCCGCGTTCCAGCCATGACGGGTGAAGGCGCGGTAACCCGGCTGTGCCGGCATTTCGATGAACCGGAACACGAAGTCATCGGCTGCAGCCGGTGCCATGCGCAGCATGCGCCGGCCTTCGGCGCCGGGCGTACACCACATCCGGGCCTGTTCGGCACTCACGATGCTGTATTCGAGTATGCGATAGCCGAGGTGCGCCGCGTATACCGCCTCCGCGGCAGCGAGATCCGGTGTGCTGATCGTGACGCCGGCGATCGGGCCGATCTGTGCGTTCAGATGACCCCCTGCGCGTGCAGGGCTGCGAGCTTGTCCGCCTTGAAGTCCAGCAGGCTGCCGAGTATTTCATCGGTGTGCTGGCCAAGTTCTGGAGCCGGCAGCCGTATGCCGCCCGGTGTTGCCGACAATTTTGGCGCAACGTTTTGCATGCGCAGTTCGCCGAACCTGGGATGCATGGTGGTGACGATGGCCTGTCGCGCCCTGAAGTGCGCGTCTTCCAGCATTTCCGGGGTGCGATAGATCTTGCCCGAGGGAATGCCGAACTTGTCCATCAGCTGCTCGAGTGCCGGCGCATCAATGGTGCGGGTCCAGTCACTGATGAGATCATCGAGTTCGGCTTGTCTGGCGCCGCGGGCGGTATGCGTTGCGTAGCGCTCGTCCCTTGCAAGCTCCGGACGGCCCATGGCTTCGGCCAGCCGGCCAAAAACGGTGTCCTGATTGGCGGCGATCAGGATCATGCCGCCATCGCGGGTCGGGTAGACGTTGGACGGCGCGACGTTCGGCAGTATCGCACCGGTTCTTTCCCGGATGTAGCCCGTCTTGTCGTACTCGGTGACCAGTGACTCCATCATGTTCAGCACGGCTTCGTAGATCGCGGAATCGACGATCTGGCCCTGGCCGGTCTTTTCGCGGTGATACAGCGCGCTGAGCGCGCCGATGCAGGCAAAGGTTGCCGCCAGCGAATCGCCGATACTGATGCCCATGCGGCTTGGCGGGGTGGAAGGGTCGCCGCAGACATAGCGCAAACCACCCATGGCCTCGCCAACGGCGCCAAATCCGGCACGGCTGGCGTAGGGACCGGTCTGTCCGAAGCCCGAGACGCGGATCATGATCAGCCGGGGATTGATCTTCTGCAGTTCCTCGAAAGAGAGGTTCCAGCGCTCGAGCGTGCCGGGGCGGAAGTTCTCGAGCAGGAAATCTGCTTTTGCAACCAACTGCCGGACAATCTCCTGTCCTTCCTTGACGCGTAGATTGACGGTAACCGACTTCTTGTTGCGGCCCACCACGGGCCACCAGAGCGACATGCCGTGGGACTTTTCCCGACCCCATTCACGCATCGGATCGCCTTGTCCTGGCGGCTCGATCTTGATGACCTCGGCGCCGAAGTCGCCCATCAGCTGCCCGCAGAAAGGTCCCGCCAGCAGCGTGCCCATTTCGATGAGGCGCAAGCCCGCCAGGGGACCTGCACCTGTTTTCTGTTCGTTTGCCATCACCGTTATTCTTGTATCGCCGACTCCGGCGTATAGAATAGCGGAATTCACCCGCCCTGTAAGGCCATGAGCCAGCAAGCACAGC
>JAHDYN010000403.1 GCA_023383735.1 Gammaproteobacteria bacterium
CGTGGACTATCCGAAGCAGCGGGATTTTCTGATAACCAAGAGCGAGGATGGCTTCCGGGTCGAGATCGACTATGAAGATGAAGTGCCATACCTGGCCAACTTGTACCTGACGGCGAAGTTCACCAACAGCGTCGAGATCAGCAGATGAAGGCAGCGGCCGACTGGGCCAAAGGCACACTCGGCTACCCGTTTCAGGATGCGCGTCTGCTCGATCTGGCACTCACTCATCGCAGTGCTGCCGGGGCGCACAATGAGCGTCTCGAGTTTCTCGGCGACGCCGTACTCGGCATGGTGACGGCGGAGGCGCTCTATGCCACGTACACCACGGCAGACGAAGGCACCCTCAGCAGGCTCCGTGCCAGGCTGGTGCGGCGCGAGACGCTGGAGGAAGTGGCGCGCAGCGTCGATCTGGGGCGGCACCTGCAGCTGGGCAGTGGCGAAATGCGGTCGGGCGGCCATCAGCGCGGTTCGATACTGGCGAATGCCCTGGAGGCGGTGATCGGCGCGGTATTTCTCGATGGTGGCATGACGCCGGCGCGTGAACTGGTCCTGCGCCTGCTGTCGGCCCATCTTGCCGGCCTGGCGGTCGATGAAGACCTGCGCGATCCCAAGACCCGGCTGCAGGAGTTCCTGCAGGCCAGGGGCCAGCCACTGCCGGTCTATACGGTCGATCAGGTCAGTGGTTCGGCGCATGACCAGCTGTTTGAGGTGGTCTGCCGGCTGGATGCGCTGGGATTCAGCGTGCGCGGCAGGGGATCCAGCCGCCGGATCGCCGAACAGCAGGCGGCCGAGCAGGCGCTGCGCGAGGCCGGACAGCATGGCTGAGGACTTCCGGACCGGTTTTGTCGCCGTCGTCGGACGGCCGAATGTCGGCAAGTCGACGCTGGTCAACGCCCTCGTTGGCCGCAAGATCAGCATTGTGACGCCGCGGGCGCAGACCACGCGCCATGCGATTCTCGGTGTGCTCACCCGTTCCGATGCGCAGCTGCTGTTCGTCGATACGCCGGGTTTGCACACGCGCCAGCGCAACATGCTCAACAAGGCCATGAACAAGGCCGCCGACAGCGCGATGGCTGGTGCCGACCTGGTGATGTTCGTGGTCGAGGCTGGCGTCTGGCGCTCTGCCGATGACTACGTGCTGGAACACGTGCGTAACGCCGGGGTACCGGCCCTGCTGGTCGTCAACAAGATGGATTCCGTCCGCCCCAGGTCAGCCTTGCTGCCGTATCTGGAGAAGATTGCAGGCAAGGGCGAATTTGTCGGCATCATTCCGGTCTCCGCGGCGCGCGTCGACAACCTCGACCGGCTCACTGACCTGGCGGTATCGCTGCTGCCGCCGGGGCCGCCGTTGTACCCGCTGGACGCAGCCACCAATCGCAGCATGGAGTTCCGCATTGCCGAGATGGTGCGGGAAAAACTGCTGCTCGCGCTTCGTCAGGAGGTGCCCTACGGGCTTGCGGTCGAGATTCTGATGCTTGAGCAGAAACCCGGTGTGGTGCTTGCCGATGTGGCGATCTGGGCAGACAGGGAGTCCCACAAGGGCATCGTGGTCGGCAAGGGTGGTGCAACGATAAAGGAAGTCGGGACTGCTGCCCGGCTCGAGCTGGAGGCGATCTTTGGCAGCAAGTTCCATCTCGAGACGCACGTCAAGGTGAAGAGTAACTGGGCCGACAGTGCCCGCGCCCTGCAACAGTTCGGATTCGAGTCCGACACATGAGCGCGGCGACAAGCGAGTTCGAGCTGGCCTTTGTCCTGCACGCAAGGTCGTACCAGGAAACCAGCCAGATCATCGAGGTACTGGCCAGCGAGCATGGCCGCGTGGGTATCGTTGCGCGAGGTGCGCGCCGGCCCTCGTCGCGATGGCGGAGCGTGCTGCAACCCTTTCAGGCGGTGCGCCTGTCCTGGGGCGGGCGCGGGTCGCTGCAGACCTTGCGCGCCGCGGAAACAGTATCGCAGACGGTGCCACTGCAGGGCATGGCGCTGATGGGTGCCTTCTACCTCAACGAACTGATCCTGAATTTCATCCGCCGTGGTGATCCGCACCCCGGGCTGTTCATGGCCTATGCGCGCGCGCTTGATGAGCTGCGGCAGGGCCCGGAT
>JAHDYN010000404.1 GCA_023383735.1 Gammaproteobacteria bacterium
ACCCGCTGCAGGCGCAAGGACATCACCAGCCTGTTCATGGGCACCGGGCTCGGGCCGCGCAGCTCCGCCATCATCGAGCAGGGCCTGGTTTCCCGGCTGGTCGAGGCCAAGCCGGAAGAGATGCGCAGCTACATCGAGGAAGCCGCCGGCATATCCAAGTACAAGGAGCGGCGCCGCGAGACGGAAACGCGTATCCACAACACGCGTGAGAACCTTGCCCGACTGTCAGACCTGCGTACCGAGGTGGAAAAACAGATCAGGCACCTGCAACGGCAGGCGCAGGTGGCGGAGCGATACAAGTCCCTTAAGCAGCAGGAGCGGCAGCTGGAGGCGGAGCTGCTGGCGATTCGCCTGGCCGAGCTCGATCAGGGCCTGGGCACCCAGCGCAGTGAGTTGTCGAGACGGCAGACGGAGCTGGAGGCGGCGATCGCCGGCCAGCGCCAGGTCGAGGCGGACATTGAACGGGCCCGCGCCCGACACGTTGAGGTCAGCGACCGGTTTACCGCCGTGCAGGCCAGTTACTACGCTGTTCAGGGTGAAATCGCCCGCCTGGAACAGACGATTGCCCATACCCGCGAATCCCGTGAACGCCAGTTGGCGGAGCTTGCCGCTGCTAGTGCCGAGCTGGAATCCATCAATCTGGATGTTGGTCGTGACCGGGCGCTGGTCGCCGGCCTGGATATCGAGCTTGCCGAGTTCGGGCCAAAGCTCGACGCGGTCAGGGCCGATGCGGAGCAGACCGGCGACGAGTTGCGTGCCAGCGAAGCAGCACTGGCAGACTGGCAGCAGCGCTGGCATGGCTTCAATCTCGACGTCAAGGAGCAGCAGCAGCTCCGGCAGCTCGAAAACACCCGGCTTGAGCACATGGGTGCCCACCGCGACCGGCTCTCCCGGCAGCTGGACACGGTTGAGGGCGAGAGATCCTCGATTTCCGTCGTGGATCTCGAGGCCAGACTGCAGGTGCTTGTGCAGAACCAGACGGCGACGCTCGCGAGTCTGGAGTCCGGGACCTGCGACCTCGAGGATATCGAGCGCCGACTGGCTGCGCAGCGCGAGGCCGAGAGACAGCTGGGCGCAGAAGTGCTTCAGCTGCGCGGTGAGCTCGAGTCGCGCCGCGGCCGACTTGACACCCTGCGCGCCATCCAGAACACGGCCTTTGGCAACGAAGAAGAAGTGCTGGGGCGGTGGCTGGCCACGACGGGGCTTTCACACCGGCATCGGCTCGTTCAGGAGCTGGTTGCGGAAGACAGGTGGACCCGCGCCATCGAGACGGTCCTTGGCGATTTTCTCCAGGCTGTTTGCGTCGATGACGCCAGCCGTCATCTGTCAGCCTTGCCGGATACGAGCCTGGCGCTGATCGAAGCATCCGGGTCCGCCGACGGCGGCGAATCCGTGCCTGGCACCCTGGCAGCCTGCGTGAAAAATGCCGGCCGTTTGCACGATGTGCTGGGGGCAGTACGCTGCGCCGGCGACCTCGACGAAGCCTTGCAGATACGCAGGGGCCTGAAGTCCGGTGAGTCCGTCATTACGCCCGACGGCATATGGCTGGGTGTCGGCTGGATGCGCATCAGCCGCGGCCAGCGCCACGCCGGCATGATGGCCAGAGAGCAGGAGATCCGCAGTCTTTCCGAGGCCGTGGCCGAGCACGAGGCCCGTGCCGAGCTGCTGGCCGGCAATCGCATCGAGATGCGCCAGGAGATCGAGTTGCTTGAGCAGCGTCGTCTGGATGCCCAGACTGCGCTGAACGAGGCGAACCGGCAGAGTCTCGAGGCCACCGCACTCGTTGCCGGTCTCCAGACCGAGCTGGACCGGGCCAGGCAGCGGCTGGAGACACTCGACCAGGACAGCAGTACCGTACAGGACGAACTGCTGTCGGTGGATGCGGCGATCCGCGAGGCCGGCGAGCGGCTCGCGGCAGCCGAAGCATCACTTGCAGCCCTGGAGGAACGCCGCCCGGGATTCAGGCAGGAGCAGGACGAACTGCTGGCTGCCTACAATCGGCTTCGGCAGCTGGCCGATGAGCGTCGCGCTGCCGTCGCGCAGCTCCAGATCGAGTATGAAGGACGCCGAACGGCCTACGGTGCCGCAATCTCGGCGCT
>JAHDYN010000405.1 GCA_023383735.1 Gammaproteobacteria bacterium
CCAGCCCGACCTGGGCGAGGCAGTTGAAGATGATGCGCACGATGCTCAGGGACAGATAAGCCGCATCGTCGAGCTCGGGATTCTGCGCCGCCAGCAGTTTCACGGCAGCGGCACCCGCCTGGTCGGTGATGGCCGTGAGCAGGAAGCCCACGCCGGCGACCAGACCGGCACCGGGCAACAGCCTCGCAGCGGGCAGCTTCGAATCGCGGAACAGTTGCCGGGCAGCGAACCCGAGTACCACACAGGCGAAGCCGCTCAGCAGATGGCCAAACCCCGACAGTCGCCAGGGCAGCGAGCCCAGCGCGTTCTTCAGCTTGGCGAGATCAGCGTAGTCGACACGCGGATCCCTGAAGCCGAGCAGGTTCGGCTCGACATACAGCGCGTTGATGTTGTGGACGAGAAAAGCGGCACAGATCACCAGCGCCGCCACCCCCATCAGGGTGGCGGGCTGATATAGGGAAATCCTGCCGGTGCTGATCACCGGCAAGATATATCACGATCCATCGCAGCACGCATACTCAGTCGGCAAAGCGATCCAGGTTCATCACCTTGGTCCAGGCATGCACGAAGTCCTTGACGAACTTCTCCTTGCCGTCGTTCGCGGCATAGACCTCGGCCACTGCGCGCAGTTCCGAGTTCGAGCCGAACACGAGGTCCACCGGCGTGGCGGTCCACTTCAGCTTGCCGGTCTGGCGATCGTAGCCATCGTAAAGGCCGTCGGTCTTCTCCGACTTCGACCAGCGCGTCGACATGTCGAGCAGATTGACGAAGAAGTCATTGCTGAGCGTGCCGGGCCGATCGGTGAAGACACCGTGCGGTGAGTTGCCTGCATTCGCGTTCAGCGCACGCATGCCACCAACCAGCACGGTGAGTTCCGGCACGGTCAGGGTCAGCAGGTTTGCGCGCTCCACGAGTGCCTGCGCCGGTGCCAGGCGGCTGTCCTTGCCGTAATAGTTGCGGAAACCGTCGGCGGTCGGCTCGAGTACGGCAAACGAGGCCACATCAGTCTGCGCCTGCGTGGCATCGGCGCGGCCCGGCCTGAAAGGCACCTCGACGCTGTGACCGGCGTTCTTCGCCGCCTGTTCGATGGCCGCAGAACCGCCGAGCACGATCACGTCGGCCAGCGACACCTTCCTGCCGCCGCCGAGCGAGGCGTTGAAAGCCTTCTGCACGCTTTCCAGCTTCTTCAGCACTTTCGCCAGCTCGGCCGGATCGTTCACCGCCCAGTTCTTCTGCGGATCAAGGCGCAGGCGTGCGCCATTTGCGCCGCCGCGCATGTCGGTTCCACGGAATGAAGCGGCCGCGGCCCAGGCGGTCCTCACCAGTTCGGAAGTACCCAGACCGGACGCGAGGATCTTCGCCTTGAGCTGCGCGACATCGTTCGCACCGATGAGCGCGTGATCGACGGGCGGGACCGGATCCTGCCAGGACTGCACCTCGGCAGGAACCTCGGCACCCAGATAACGCGCGCGCGGCCCCATGTCACGGTGCGTGAGCTTGAACCATGCCCTGGCAAACGCGAGCTCGAACTCCTTCGGGTTCTCGATGAAGCGCTTCGATATCCTGTTGTAGGCGGGATCAAACTTGAGCGACAGGTCGGTGGTGAACATGATCGGCGCATGCAGCCGGGTATTGTCGTGCGCGTCCGGCACGTTCTTCATCGCATCGGCGTTCTTCGGCACCCACTGGATGGCACCGGCCGGGCTTCGGGTCTGCACCCAGTCGAAGCCATGCAGGTTGGTGAGATACATCATCGTCCACGTGGTCGGCGCAGCCGTCCAGGCGCCTTCCAGACCGCTGGTGACCGTATCCTCCGCATTTCCCTTGCCGCAGCGGTTCCTCCAGCCGAAACCCTGCTCATCGAGGCCCGCGGCAGCAGGCTCCGGACCCACACAGGTGTCGGGCTTGTGGGCTCCATGCGCCTTGCCGAAGGTGTGTCCGCCGGCGATGAGGGCAACGGTTTCCTCGTCGTTCATCGCCATCCGGCCGAAGGTTTCGCGAATGTCTTTCGCGGCTGCCAGCGGATCCGGATTGCCGTTGGGACCTTCGGGGTTGACGTAAATCAGCCCCATCTGCACCGCAGC
>JAHDYN010000006.1:0-2343 GCA_023383735.1 Gammaproteobacteria bacterium
GGCGGATGCAGCTGCCAGCCCGGCGCCAGGATCTCCAGGAAGCTGCGGCGCGCTGTGGCCGCGCGCTGTCCGAGTTCCGGAACGATCACGGCTACCGTGGCGCCCGGCGACGCCATGAGTCGCTGCCGCGCCCATGTTGCTGCCTGCACCAGTTCGTCCGTCTCATCGGCACAGCTGACGATGCGCGCTTTTCCCTCCTTCGGCGACGGCTCAAGCGCCACAGCCGTGCAACCGGCTTCGGCAAGCGCGTTGCTCAGGGCTGCGTGGGCCGGTGGCCAGGGGTCAAAAGCCATCCAGCCGATCTGGCGCGGAGCCGGCAGCAATCCCGCCGCAAAATCGTCTGCCAGGGCCCGCATCGCAGCGCCCATGTCCAGCCAGCCACCGTCCTGAAGCAGGCGCTGGTAGTCGCCTGCCCAGCTGGCGAAGGCGCGGGCGTCCTCACTGTCCGCAGCCTCCCGCAAGGCCTTTGCGCTGATACCCCAGGTCTGGCAGAGACGCCAGCCCGAACTGGCCAGCGGCACGAGCACCCCGACGTCGGATCCGCCGCGGCCACTGCGTCCGGTCCAGCGGGAAATCACCCGGCGCCACAGCAGGCGGGACTCTTCCTCGGCCAGCAAGCGCCGCGCACCGCACGGCGTGCCCAGAACCAGTGCCGCCTCCCAGCTGCGTCGTATCCACGCATCCAGCGGCAGGATGTCGGCGCTCGGCCAGACCCGCAGCCCGGAAGCCGACTGGCACCGGTCCCAGTCGAGTCGCACTGTGCGCGCGAGGCGATGCGTGGCGGTGATGACGGTACCGCCGCCGGCAACTATCCCGTGTACCGCGGGCGTCACTGCCGCCACGCGAAGGCCAGACGTCTGCGCGACGCGCCCGCCGGTCGTTCAGGCGCTGCGCTCGACCACATGACTGTCGAGCAACTCCCGAATACATCCTTGAGCGTATCGGCATCAGGCAGGTTGGTGATGCGGAAGAAGTTGGTGTCACGGATATTGAAACTCGTGCCTGGCGCAACCAGCACATGCTTCTTCTCGAGCAGTTCAAGCGCGAAAGCCTGATCGTCGAATGCCGGGAAACGGGACCGGTCCACGCCGACAAAGGCATACATCGCCCCCGCCGGCGGAGTCACAAACAGATATGGGCTGGCCGCAACCGAGTCGACTATCACGCGCCGCGACTCGTACAATCGCCCGCCAGGCCGCACGAGATCCTGCACGCTCTGAAAGCCGCCGAGCGCTGTCTGCACCGCCCACTGAGCCGGCACATTGCTGCACAAACGCAGCGAGGCAAGCAGATCGAGGGCATGCAGATAATCACCGGCCTGCTCACGCGCTCCGCTGAGTGAAACCCAACCCACGCGATAACCGCAGGCACGGTAGACCTTCGACAGGCCACTGAAGGTCGCACACAGCGTATCGTTGACCAGCGGTGCCAACGGCATGAATCGCGCATCGTCATAGGTCATCTGGTCATAGATTTCATCGCTGAACAGGATCAGCTGGTGCTTCTCCGCCAGCCGCACGATCGCGTGCAGTGTTTCTTCGCTGTAGACCGCACCGGTTGGATTGTTGGGATTGATCACCACGATCGCGCGTGTACGCGGCGTGATGAGTCGCGCAATGGCTTCGGGGTCCGGCTGAAAGCCGGCCTCGGGGCGACAGGCATAGTGCACCGCGCGCCCCTGGTTCAGGGTCACGCTGGCCGTCCACAGGGGATAGTCCGGGCTCGGCACCAGCACTTCGTCGCCGGGATTCAGCAGGGCGCGCAGTGTCAGGTCGATGAGTTCGCTGACGCCGTTGCCGATGAAGACATGCTCGGCAGTGACGCCGACAACACCCCGCTCCTGCTGCTGCATGACCACCGCTTCGCGCGCGGGAAATATGCCCTTCTGATGACAGTAACCTTCGGCGCTCTGCAGATTCTCGATGATGGCGAGCCGCATGGTCTCGGGCGCACGAAAACCGAATCGGCCGGGATTGCCGATGTTCAGTGAAATGATCTCGTAACCGCGCCGCTCCATCTCGTGCGCCTGGTTTGCAAGCCGCCCGCGGATTTCGTAACGAACGCCGCTGAGCGCGGTACTGGTCTTGAATGGTTGCTGCATGTCAGGCGCCCTGTCCGTTCGTGGTGTGCTTCGCGCTGTCGTCCTGTCTCTCGACATGAAACAGTGTTGCCAGAATGAATGCCAGACCCACCAGCACGGTCACCAGCAGGAAGGCCTGGTCGTACGACCCGGTGCTGTCACGCATTGCACCGATAAGCGGCGGCCCGAGACCACCGCCCAGTGTATCCAGCACCGTGATAGCACCGAGAATCTTGCCCAGGTGGCGTGGACCGAAGAAATCG
>JAHDYN010000006.1:2353-5775 GCA_023383735.1 Gammaproteobacteria bacterium
ACAGCGCCAGCCCCACCCAGATGCCGGCTGCCTGCGGCAAACGCAGCACCAGGGCACCGGCGACCATGACCGCGAGCGTGGCAACGAATACGCGCTTTTTTCCCAACCGGTCTGCCAGCAGGCCATTGAGCACCTTGCCGCACAGGCCCAGGTAGAAGAGCACCGTGTAACTGAAGCCCGCATCCATCTGCGAGAACCCCCGGCCCAACATGTAGAGATTCAGGTGCGCCTGGATACCGATGATGGAGAAAAAACTGAACATCGCGATGAAAGCAAGCAGCCAGAAATTGCGCGTACGCAAGGCTTCGGGCAGCGACATGCCACCGAGGACAAGTGGTGCGCTGGTCGCGCGCCGCGCCGCCGGCTGCTGCGGCCCGAGATCTGCCGGACGTTCGCGAATGACGAAAAGAATCACCGGCACCAGCAGCAGTGGCAGCAGGCTCGACCACGCAAAACTCGCCCGCCAGCCGAACTCCCCCATCAGCGCTGCATTGATGGGCGGCAAGGTGCCATTGCCGAGGCTGGTGCCGGCAAGGGCGATACCCAGCGCAAGCCCGCGATCCTTGATGAACCAGCGCGAGATGAGAATGACATTGACCACCAGCCCGCAACTGGCCAGCGTCGCAGCGAACAGCAGATGGATCCAGTAGATCTGGCTGAGGCTGTCGACCGCCGAATAGAGAAAATAGCCGGCTGCCAGGAGCAAGACACCGAGCACCATCAGCGGACGCACGCCAAAACGGTCGGCCGCTGCGCCGGCGATCGGCGCCATCAGTCCGGCAACGGCCAGGGTGATCGCATCGCGTGTCTTGAGTCCCGCCAGCGTCACGCCGCCACCCATCGATTCGTTCAGCGAATCCAGCAGGGGCTTGTCGAAGACGTTCAGTCCGCCCAGCGTCATGCCGTTGGTGATGAGCAGGACAAAGCCGGAGGCAAAGGCGATCACCCAGCCATAGTAAAAAGACTTGCCGCCCTGTCCTGCCATCGCCCTGAATCCGTTTCGCACCGCCCGTGCATGCGCGGCGGCCACGATACCGGATTAGAGCCCCATCCCCAAGCGGCTTGCCGGCAGGTCACGACCCGCTAGAATCAGGCCGCAAGCGCGACAGGATCACCGGATCACATGCTCAGACACATTGCCGTCGTCACCATCGTCGTCAACCAGCTGTCGGCAGTCGAGGAACCGTATCTGCAGCACCTCGACTACGCGGCCGCACACCGTGGCGTGGTCAGCGAGGAACAGGCAGCGTCATGGGCTGCGCCGGCGATGGCCGGCAAGCCTTTTCTGATCCTGGGGCCAGCCAGCGGCAACCCGGTCTGGCTGCGCTTCATCGAGGACGCAGACACGGTGACGCCCCCGCCAGGCACGACCTTTGGCTGGAACGCCATCGAGCTGCTGGTCACCGATCCGGACCGCCTCGCCACGACGCTCGCAAACTCGGCCTTTCGGGTGATTGGCCCGCCCAGGGATCTGTGGCCCGCACCGGATGCGCCGCGCGCCATGCAGGCCTTCGGCCCCGCCGGTGAACTCCTCTATTTCACCCGCGTGATTCCGTCGGCATTCAAGATCCCCATGACGCCCGCCCAGAGCCCGGTCGACCGGGTGTTCATCATGGTGGTGGGCGGTCCGTCGATGACGGCCATGCAGGACTGGTACCGGCAAGCGCTCGGACTGAATCCCGGCGCGGCCAGCGCATGGCAGATCAATACCCTGTCACAGGCGCTGAAACTGCCGCCCGAAACAAGATATCAGCTGTCGATAGCGCCCATGCCGCGCGACTTCGAGATCGAGCTCGATGAGTACCCGTCGGTCTCCAGGCCCCGCGCGGTACGCAAGGACTCGCTGCCGCCGGGAATCGCGATGGTCAGCATCGGCGTCGATCGGCTTGACGAGCTCCGCGTCGACTGGCGTGCGCCGCCAGCACGAATCGCGGAGTTTCCCTACAACGGTCGGAACACAGCGGTGACGGTGGGACCTGCGGGTGAGTGGCTTGAATTCATCGAATATTAGCAGTCCGGTCGCTGGAACATCCGCTTGATGTTCCAGTGCATCGTCACCGGATTCAGTTCAGCTTTGCAGCGCGACGCCGGCCCGCCCGCGCGGCAAGCGCAGCGACTCCGGTAATCAGCAACCAGGCGCTCCCGGGCAATGGCACCGGCGCAACGGCCGACTGCGTCCAGTCCACCCCAGACCCGGAAGTTAACTGGTAGTCGACGGGTGTGCCATCGGCTGTGGTGATGGCCGTGATCCCCCCCCAGCCCAAGGTGTCGAAGAGCGCTACCGAGCCAGAGACATCCCCGCGACCGCTCACGGCAATGCCAGACGACTGCACGAACAGCCCGACCGACAGTTGCGCCGTACTACCAAGGACGAACGGCAGCTCGAAGATAAGGTCTGTCGGGGCCGTGGGCCCGGTGTACACCGGCGGCGCGCCATTGAGGACCTGACCCTGTGCGAACCACCGTTCGCTGCCGAAGATGCTATGGGCGTTAGACAGTTGGATGGTGGCGTCCCACGCGCTAGACATGGTCGATGCCGAGAAATTTGGCGGGAGGACCGGCACGTTTTCGACAGTGACGACTAGATGCCCCGTGAGGTGCAGCACACCGCGCAGGACGCCAGGCTGGCCGAGCAAAGACGAGTCATTAGGCGTGATCGTGATGTCATCGTAGAAAAAGGCCTCCGAATTACCGGTGCCGTTGTGCCGGTTGCCAAATTGAGGCGCGAACAGGACGACGGTTGATTCAGCACCCAGCACACCGAAATTGGCCTTGCTGCGTACGCTGATTGTGCCGGCCGTAGAGGCATCCTGCGCCTGGATTACGCCGGAAGTGCTATATGCCAAGGGGCCCGTTGCGGCCTGTTGCGAAAAACTATCGCCGAATGTGTCTCCGGCGTCGTCCTCCAGGGAAGCGCCGCCCCAGATCGTCAGTAGAGTGACAGCGTGTGCGGGTAGTGGGACTGCGGACAGCAGGCTGCCGCTAACCAGGAGAGCAACCAGGGAACGACTGAGCTCTGTTTTCATTTTTCTGCTCCGTCAAGCGGTGTTCTTGCCTAAGGATCAAGATTTAACAAATGTCCGAACCAGTTCCTCTTAATGGAAATGACGCTACGCCTGCACAGGCTCAGCGTCAATCAAAACCCGAAAAAACGAATGCCGCCGGTTGGCACGGTAGGTTGCGGGCCAATCAACGACGTGACTTAAAAAAGCACAAGACCTCTCGGACTTTGCCTCCTCGACGCAAATGGCTGCTAGGCTGAGCGCTCGAATTCGACGAGTTCGTACTCGGTCAGCATGTAGCCGCCGATGACACCCCGCAGGAAGATGAAATCCCCGTCAGCCGTGCACCAGATGTCGTAGGGCGGGTGCGCCTCCGGCAAGCCCGGTGAAGACACAAAACGATAATGCAGGGCATCGAAG
>JAHDYN010000006.1:5785-16788 GCA_023383735.1 Gammaproteobacteria bacterium
TCCTCACCGACATACTCCACGCCAAAACCGATACGGAACAGCATCGGCCCGGTGGCACCGCGATGATCGGGCGAAGACAGCAGCATCTCGTCGATGCTCTGTACGCCCGGACCCTTGTTGCGGTCAAAGAGCTGCATGTGCCAGGCATCGCAGACGATGGCGTGGTTCTGGAAGGCCTGGAGGCGGCCGGTGGTTTCCATGCGCTGTGTGACGCGGCCGTCGAGCGCCGTGTAGGTTTCGCACTCGGCGAAGTCCTTGCCGAAACGGAACCAGCCGGTACCGGTGAAGCGGTCGTTGACGCTCAGGCGCACGAAGCAGTCGGTGGGCAGCCAGCCTGCGTCGACGCTGTACACGATGTCGCGCATCACGCTGGGCCGGTCATCGATCTCCGAGTGGGCCATGCAGGTGCGGCGGCCATCGCTGTGTACGGTGATGTGGAAATATTCGCGTCCCCGCTCCTGCCCCACCCGGTCAGGCTTGTTGCTGGTGTAGGCGATGGTGCCGCGCACGGCGCGCTGGTCGCGTTGCAGGATGCTGGTGCTCATGCTTTCTGGTCCTTCGATATTGTGTGTTTGGCTGCGGCCGGGGCGCAGACTTTAAGCGCAAAGGGGCCGGTCGCCAACCGCCCGCAGGCGAAAAGTCTCAGCTTTCCCGCGCCACCGGCCGCTCAGCGGAACGTATCCATTCGCTCCACGAGCCGACATACAGGCCCGCGCCGGGCCAGCCCGCGAGTTCCAGGGCGAATATGCCGTGACAGGCCGTCACCCCCGAGCCGCACATGCACACGACTTCGGCAGCGGGGCGATCACCGAGCAAGGCTGAATAGTGGTGGCGCAGCTCCCCAACCGGACGAAAACGGTTGTCGGGCCCGAGGTGGGCAGAAAACGGCGCGCTCACGGCGCCCGGCACATGCCCGGCCACCGGATCGATGGGCTCCACACGCCCGAGGTAGCGATCGTGCGCGCGCAGGTCCAGCAGCAGCATCCGTGCCGTGCCCAGCGCGGCCTCGATATCCCCGGTCGTCCGCACGGGCATGCTGCCGGGCCGGACCACAAAGCGACCCTTGCGCCGGGCTGGCACTTCGGTGCTGATCGGCAGGCCGGCCGCACACCAGGCAGCGAAGCCGCCGTCCAGCAGGCTGACCTCGGCGTGGCCAAGCCAGCGCAACAGCCACCACAGACGCGCCGCCAGCGCGCCACTGCCCTCGTCATAGACGATCACCCGGGTATCCGGCCCGATGCCAAAGCCCGACAGCAGTTCCTGCAGTGCTGCAACCTCCGGCAGCGGATGGCGGCCCGATTCCGCCGTCCTGGCGCCCGCCAGATCCCGATCCAGGTCTGCGTAAAAGGCACCGGGGATATGCCCTTCGGCATAAAGGCGCGGGCCGGCCGCGGGCTGCTGGAGATTGAAGCGGCAATCCACCACCACCTGGTCCGGGGCATCCAGACGGGCAGCCAGTTCGTCGATTGAAACAAGCATGAATCCTGCTCTGTACTTGTCCGGGCCAGACCGGTGGTTGAAAATAGCGGCTCTTCAGGAAGCCAACATGCACAAAATCATCGTTTGTCTCAAGCGCGTTGTGGACTACAACGTACGAATCCGCGTCAAACCAGACGGCTCCGGGGTGATCACCGAAGGGCTCAAGATGAGCATCAACCCTTTCGACGAGATCGCGCTCGAAGAAGCCCTGCGCATCCGTGAAAAGGGCGGTGCGGCCGAGATCATCGCGGTATCCATCGGTCCGGATGACTGCCAGCAGCAGCTGCGTACGGCCCTGGCCATGGGCGCGGACCGGGCCATTCTCGTGCAGACCAGCACCGAACTTGAGCCACTGGGTGCGGCGCGCAGCCTGCTGAAGATCATCGAGCGCGAGCAGCCGGAGCTGGTGCTGCTCGGCAAACAGGCCATCGACGACGACTGCAGCCAGACGGGCCAGATGCTCGCCGCCCTGTGGGGGCGTCCGCAGGCAACTTTCGCCTCCAAAGTCGAGATCAGCGACCAGGCCGTGCGCGTCACGCGCGAAGTCGATGCCGGACTCGAGCTGATCGAAGTCGATCTGCCGGCCGTGATCACCACCGATCTGCGCCTCAACGAACCCCGCTATGTAAAGCTGCCGGACATCATGAAAGCCAAGAAGAAGCCCATCGAAACCCTCACGCTCGACAGCCTGGGTGCCGACACGGCGGTCAGGCTGCGCACACTCAAGCATGAGGCGCCCACGCCGCGCGGCAAGGGCATCCTCGTCGAGGACGTACCAGCGCTCATGGCAGCGCTTCGCGAGCGGGGTCTGTCCGCATGAGCAGGATACTTGTCATTGCCGAACACGACGGACAGCACATTCAGCAGAGTACTGCCCGCTGCCTGAACTGTGCGCAGCAGATCGAAGCCGCCGGTGCAGACGTCGTGGTCTTCGCTGCGGGCGACAGCCCGGTGGCCGCCGAAGCGGCCAATCTCGCCGGCGTGAAGCGCGTGCTGCTGGTGGCACAGGCCGCAACGGGTTCGCTGGCTGCCGTGCTCGCACCGCAGATCGTTGCACTGGCGGGCAACTATGACTGCATCCTGGCACCCTCGACGACATTCGGCCGGGATCTCCTGCCCCGGGTCGCCGCTCTGCTCGGCGCGGCCCAGGTCAGCGACATCATGGCCGTGGTTGGCCCACGCAGCTTCAAGCGCCCGATCTATGCGGGCAATGCGATCGTTACAGTCGAGGTACCGGACGGCCAGCCGGTAATCGGCACGGTACGCAGCGCTTCCTTCAAGCCGGTCGAAAGCGGAGCCGGCGCAGCCATCGAAACCATCAGCGTCAACGCGGAGATTCCCGCACACACACGGTTCATCGAACTCCAGACGGGTTCGAGCGACCGGCCGGACCTGCAGAGCGCGAAGATCGTGATATCCGGCGGCCGCGGCCTCGGAAGTGCCGACAACTTCAATCAGCTCTATGCGCTTGCCGACCGCATGGGCGCCGCGGTAGGGGCCTCGCGCGCCGCAGTCGATGCCGGATTCGTACCCAACGAAATGCAGGTCGGCCAGACAGGCAAGATCATCGCACCTGATTTCTATCTGGCCTTCGGCATCTCCGGCGCAATCCAGCATCTCACCGGCATCAAGGATGCCGGCACCATCGTGGCGATCAACAAGGACTCTGAAGCACCGATCTTTGAAGTCGCCGACATAGGCCTGGTCGGTGACCTGTTCGCGGCAATCGAGGAGATGAACAAGCAGCTGGGCTGAATGCCCGTCGGCACGCCCGGCGCTGCAGGATGACTAGCGGTAACGCTTCGCCATTTCCTCGAGACTGACCTTGGGCACCTTGTCGGCCCAACCGGCCTGCCCGAAGGCAATCATGCGCGCCTTGACCACCTGCGCCATGGCCTCGCGGGCCGGCTTCATGTAGTCGCGCGGGTCGAACTTCTCGGGCGATTCCGCCAGGAGCTTCCGCACTGCACCGGTCATCGCCAGCCGATTATCGGTATCGACATTGATCTTGCGCACACCGTGCTTGATGCCCTTCTGGATCGCTTCGACCGGCACGCCATAGCTCTCTTTGATCTTCCCGCCGTACTTGTTGATGATATCGACCAGTTCGCGCGGCACGCTGCTGGAGCCGTGCATCACCAGATGAGTGTTGGGCAGCCGGCGGTGGATTTCCTCGATCAGATCCATCTTGAGCACATCACCGGTAGGCTTGCGGGTGAACTTGTAGGCGCCATGGCTCGTACCGATGGCGACGGCCAGCGCATCGCAACCTGTGTCGGCCACGAAGCGCTCGGCCTCCTCCGGATCGGTGAGATGCGCCATGGCTTCATCACCGCTCAGACCGGCGCCATGACCGTCTTCGATGCCTCCCAGGCAGCCGATCTCGGCCTCCACGGTTACCCCAAGGGCATGCGCGCGCTTGACGACCTCCCGGGTAACCTTGACGTTGTAGTCGTAAGTTGCCGGCGTCTTGCCATCTTCCTGCAGCGAACCATCCATCATCACCGAGGTGAACCCCTGGTCGATGGCACTGAAACAGGTGGCCGGACTGTTGCCGTGATCCTGGTGCATGGCGATCGGTATGCCGGGATTCAGCTCGGAGGCAGCGAGCATCAGGTGGCGCAGGTAGTTGTCGTTGGTGAACGACCTGGCTCCGCGGCTGGCCTGGACGATCACCGGGCTGTTGGTTTCGGTGGCCGCCATCATGATGGCCTGGATCTGCTCCATGTTGTTGACGTTGAAGGCACCCACGCCATAGTCATGTTCGGCGGCATGGTCCAGCAAAACGCGCATCGGCAGCAGTGGCATGATCGATTCCCCGGCAGATATTTACTGATACTGGAAAGTATAGGCCAATTGTCGTGCAGCAAGTCCGGCGGAACGGCGTGCGGACGCTCAGCCCCCCATGCCCGGCTTCCAGACACCCAGCCAGGCTGACAACGCGACACCGATCCAGATCGCCCAGACATAGGGCCGGCAATCCATGATGCCGTCATGCATCAGCTTGTCGCTTTCCGGAGTTGCACCCGTTGAAGCCAGCACCCTGAAACCCTCGATGAAGGGTGGCAGCTTCTTGCGGATCATGAAGCCGCAGAAGATCAGGAAGGCAAAAATCACCAGTTTGGCGGCCAGCCACGGGAAGGGCTGCAACGGTCCGGTGATCCAGTGATAGATCACCGATCCCAGCAAGCCGAAGATCATCAGAAAGCGGAACCAGTAGTCACCCTTGGCGAGCATCCGCCCGAAGTCGGTCCCCTCCTTCGCATGCACCATGTGCACGACCCAGACCCAGATCGGGCCGAGTGCGACGATCGCAATCGTCTGCCAGAGCGGATGCTCATAACCGACGAACTCGGCAAGGATGCCGCCAACGGTCAGCATCAACGCCAGGCAATAGCGCGGGAGCATGTCGAGATTGATGAATATCTTGAAGGCTGTCAGGCGCGCATCGCGCGACAACTTGTCGTTGATCACAAAGGTGCTCGAGTAGAACACACCCGCGTCACCACCAAGCCAGTACACAAACAGCAATATGTGTACGAACTTGACGGTGGCATAGGCAAACGGCAGCGTCTGGACGACCTGCATCTCTTCCATGGCTCAGTTCCCGGTCCGGATTGAAATCAGAGCTGCTTGAGCACGCATTCGGCTGTGCTCACCTTGAACTCGCGCGGCGCCTCGACATTGAGCTCGGTAACGACACCGTCGTCCACCACCATCGAGAAGCGCTGGCTGCGGGTGCCGAGGCCGAAACCGCTGCCGTCCAGTTCGAGGCCCAGTGCACGCGTGTACTCGGCGTTGCCGTCGGCGAGCATCAGCACCTTGTCGCCAACGCCGCGATCCTTGCCCCAGGCGTCCATGACGAACACGTCGTTGACCGACATGCAGGCGATCGTCGCCACGCCCTTGGCCTTGATCTCCGCGGCATTCTTGATGTAGCCCGGCAGATGGCTGTTCGAGCAGGTGGGCGTGAAGGCGCCCGGCACGGAGAAAAACACGACTTTCTTGCCGCCAAACAGCTCCTGCGTGGTGATCGATCCGGGCGCGCCATCGATCATCACGCTGAACTTGCCCTCGGGTACCCGGTCGCCGACTTTGATTGTCATGGAAGTCTCCTTGCCTGATCGGTGGAAATCGATGCCGGATTGTACAGTCCGGAACCGGCGCAGGTGACCAGCATACCGGAGTCGTCCTCAGGGCGGAAAAGCACGCCACGCGCCGAAGCGGCAACCATCAGGCAGCATCACAACCCGGAACCGGAACCGGATCCGGCACCGCCCTCCGGGGGAGGCTCCGGCACCATGAAGACGGGCATTGGTTCGGTCGGCACCGGATCGGCCCCGATGATCTCGAGCAGCTTCTGCATGCTGGCGAGAAAGGTATCGAAGCCGAAAAACACCAGCGCCACCACCAGCACCGCCGCCACCAGAGTGATTGCATGCTGCCAGTAGCGCCGCGGCCTGTAACGCGGGTTGTCGCCCGCGAATTCTCGGGCACGATCGGCCATGGCACGCTGGAGCGCAGTGCGACTGTCTGCAGGATCCACCACTACCGGAATGCCCCCAGCCGCAGTGCACTCTGGATACTTGCGGTCCAGTCCTTCGACACGCCTGCGTCATGCGCATAGCCTGGCCAGCGGGCCACCACCTCGCGCACCTCCTCCAGTATTCGTTTGGCACGTCCACGCGGCATGGAAGCACCTCGTGCGGCAGTCTCGAAGTCGGCCAGCACAAAACCGTCGCGCTTGCCATTGAGCGTCATCTGATGACTGGCGGTCCATGCACCCGAGGGGTTGAAGCTGTAGGTCATGTCGAATGCCGGTGCAAGCGACCAATCACCCTGCTTGTCCATCAGAAACGCGATGTTCTTCACGTGATCATCCTGATTGCGCGCAACGATATTGAAAACCATGCGTCTGAACATCTGCTCGATCGCACTCATCGGCAAGCCCAGTCGGCGTATCACCAGCATGGCCTGCTCGTAGGCGTATGCTCCCGCACTGTTGAAGTCGAAATGCGCAATCGCGCCCAGCGACTGCATATGCAGCTTCTCGCCGCTGGCCAGACGGTCAAACCGACGGGTCATGAAATGACGGCGGCCATTCTCCTCGAACAGGCGGCTCTCGCTGATATCTATTCCGCAGTCTCTCGCCATGTTCGAATAGGCATACTCGATTGCACCATAGCCCTGGGGGTCTTCCAGCTCCTTGTCCCGGTTGCCCCTGACGCCATCGAACTTCAGCAACCAGTACTCGAAACCCGCGCCCGCCTCGACCTGCCCGGATCGCACTTCGTTGCTGTGCGGATTCCACGCGATCACGGCCTTCGCCCGGGCTCCTCCGGCAGAGGTGCCGACGCGCAGGATGTCGATGAGCGACTGCTCGCGCTGCTCATCACCCAGCGAAGCCTGGAACTGCGTGCGTGCCGTCAGCACTTCGGAAGCCAGCTCCACCAGCCTGTCGATTTGCACTGCGGATGAGCGGGGCATTTTCGGACCCAGTACGGGCTGGAACTCCAGTGCGCCCATGCCGCGAGCACCGGTGTAGCAGAGTCTTTCCACCGCATTGAATGAATCCGGTTGCCGACCCTGCGTGGCCAGCCAGGAGTTTATCAGCTCGTTGCCAAACCGGTCTGGCAGCGAATCAGCGAGCAGGCCGGGCAAACCGTAGAAGGTTTTGCGGGGCAGCTCCGGGAACTGGTACACGCGACGCGACAGCGGCATGGTCAGGGGCGCGACCTGGATATCACTGCTTGCGAACTCCGGATCGTATTCGAAAGCGGCAACATCCGTGCCTGCGGCCAGCGAGACCGCACCGATGGTGCGCCCCCACAACCTGACTGCTGCCAGGGACATTATTGATCGCCCTTTCTGTCTTGATCATTCCAGGACCAGGGCTGATCGGGCTCGCGGGCCTGGCCTGCTCCGCTCGCACGCTGGCGCAGCTTGCCATTGCCTTTGAGCAGTTGCATCGGTCGCGGGCTGCTGCCCGGAATGGCGTGATCGAGATTCCCGAGCAGTTTGAGTACCCGCAGAATCCGGATCATGCTCGAGACCTGTGTCGAGGCCCCGGCCTCAAGACGCTCAACAGTCCGCTTGGAGACGCCGGCTTGATGCGCCAGTTCAGCCTGTGTCAGCGCCTGGTCTATACGGCAACGGCTGATGCGCTGGCCGAGTTCGGCCAGAATGGAATCATCGGAAAGCAGTTCTGAGATCTGCATGGTCGCCACCCTCAGCCAGGACATCGATACCCGCTGTTATCGTCACATGTGGCGACTTATAGCTCAGCCAGAGCAATGAGTCAACTCGTCGTTATTGACGATTTAGCATTCAGAATCCGTGCGGTTCGTCCTTTATGACGATTTATCACTAACTAGACCGACACCTGAGTCCTCAGAACCACCAGCACCTCGTCGAGCATCTTTCGGGCATCGCCGAACAGCATGCGGTTGTTTTCCTTGTAGAAGAGCGGGTTGTCCACACCCGCATAGCCCGAGGCCATCGAGCGTTTCATGACGATCGAGGTTTTCGCTTTCCAGACCTGCAGCACCGGCATACCGGCGATGGGGCTGCCAGGATCATCCTCGGCCCCGGGATTCACGATATCGTTGGCACCGATGACCAACACCACATCGGTATCGGGAAAATCATCGTTGATTTCGTCCATTTCCAGCACGATGTCGTAGGGAACCTTGGCTTCGGCCAGCAGTACGTTCATGTGGCCCGGCATGCGCCCTGCCACCGGATGTATGCCAAAGCGCACGTTGATACCCCTCTCGCGCAGGAGCTTCGTGATCTCGTAAACGGTGTGCTGGGCCTGTGCAACCGCCATGCCGTAGCCCGGGATGATGATCACGCTCCTGGCCGAGCCAAGCAGCTCGGCGGTTTCCACCGCGCTGACGGACGTGACCTCGCCGGCCGGCTGCGCACCGCCAGCCGGTGCCGCACCCTCACCCGTGCCGAAGCCGCCGGCAATGACGCTGATGAAATTTCGATTCATCGCCCGGCACATGATGTACGAAAGGATTGCGCCCGAGGAGCCAACCAGCGCACCGGTCACGATCAGCAGATCATTGGAAAGCATGAAACCGGTCGCCGCTGCTGCCCAGCCGGAATAGCTGTTCAGCATCGATACCACCACAGGCATGTCTGCGCCACCAATGGCCATCACCATGTGTATGCCAAACAGCAGGGCGATCGCCGTCATCACGATCAGCGGCGTCATGCCGGCGTTGATGTCCGGCGCCTGCAGAAAGGCATAGCCGAACCAGATGACCACCAGCAGTCCGAGCAGATTGATCCAGTGCCGGGCCGGCAGCAGCAGCGGCTTGCCGCCGATCTTTCCGGACAGCTTGCCGAAGGCAATCACGGAACCCGAGAAGGTCACGGCGCCGATGAGGATGCCCAGGTAGATCTCGATCTCGTGGATTGCCTTCTCGGCTCCGGTGAACTCGATCGAAGTGTCCACGTAACTCGCAAAGCCCACCAGGCACGCCGCAAGGCCGACGAGGCTGTGCATCAGCGCGACGAGTTCCGGCATCTGTGTCATCTGTACCTTGCGTGCGGCATAGAGACCGATACTCCCACCGACCAGCATCGCACCGATGATCCAGGGCACGCCGGCCATGGTGACGCGCGGCCCGAATACGGTCGCCGATACCGCAAGCGTCATGCCGACGATGCCGTAGAGGTTGCCGCGGCGTGCGGTTTCCGGATTGGACAGCCCCCCGAGACTCAGGATGAAGAGAATCGTGGCGCCGATATAGGCAACTGCTGCGAGACTGGCCGACATTGCCGGTAACCCCTTATTTGCGGAACATCGCCAGCATGCGACGGGTAACGGCGAAACCGCCGAACATGTTTACTGCGGTCAGTGCGAGCGCCACGACAGCCAGTCCGAGTATCAGGGCAGACGGCCTGCCCTCGCCGGCACCGCTCAGCGGCGGGGCGATCTGCACCAGCGCGCCGACGGCGATGATGCTGGATATCGCATTGGTTACGCTCATCAGAGGCGTATGCAGCGAGGGTTTGACGTTCCAGATCACCATGTAGCCGACGAAGCAGGCCAGCACGAACACGGTAAAGTGCGAGAGAAAAGACGCGGGCGCGAAGGCGCCAACCAGCCAGAACAGCACGGCGCCGATGCCGAATATCGCAGCGAGCGCGCCGCCTGACATCGGCTCGCCCTCACCATGGCCATGCGCGGACTTCTTTGCCAGAGCCGGCCCTGCCGCCGGTTTGACCTGTGGTGGAACCGCGGCAATCTTCAGTGGCGGGGGCGGCCAGGTGATCTCGCCGGCCTTGATGACGGTGAGGCCGCGAATTGCCTCATCGTCGAAGTTGACATCGATCTGTCCATCCTTCGTCTTGCACAGATCCTCGGTGAGTCGCAGGAGGTTGTTGGCATACAGCGTCGAGGATTGTTTGGCGAGCCTGCTCGGCAGATCGGTGTAGCCGATGATGGTGACACCATGGCGTACCACGCTCTCGCCAGGTACGGTCAGTTCGCAGTTGCCGCCCTGTTCGCCGGCCATATCGACGATCACGCTGCCGGGCTTCATGGACTTGACCATGTCCGCGGTAATGAGCCGCGGTGCCGGCTTGCCGGGGATCAAGGCCGTCGTGATGATGATGTCGGCGTCCTTTGCCTGGCGCGCGTACATCTCGCGCTGCGCCTGCTGGAAGCCTTCGCTCATGACCTTGGCGTAACCGCCGCCGCCCGAACCCTCTTCCTCGTAGTCGACCTTGACGAATTCGCCGCCCAGCGAGACCACCTGATCGGCCACTTCGGCACGGGTGTCGTTTGCACGCACCATGGCACCCAGGTTGGCGGCAGTGCCGATGGCGGAGAGGCCCGCGACACCTGCACCGGCGATGAAGACCTTTGCTGGCGGAATCTTGCCAGCGGCCGTCACCTGGCCATTGAAGAAACGGCCGAAGGCATTTGCAGCCTCGATGACTGCGCGGTATCCGCTGATGCTCGCCATGGAGGTCAGCGCATCCATCTTCTGCGCACGACTCAGCTGGCGCGGCAGCGAGTCCATGGCCAGCACGGTAATCCTGCGCCCGGCCAACTGCTGCATGAGATCCGGGTTCTGCGCCGGCCAGATAAAGCTCACCAGCGTGGTGCCCGGCCTGATCAGGTTGATCTCTTCGGGGAGCGGTGCCCGAACCTTGAATACGATGTCTGCAGCACCCCACAGCTGCGCCGCACTGTCGGTGATTTCCGCGCCGACGGACCGATAGGACTCATCGTCGAAGTTCGCCGCCGCACCTGCACCCGTTTCGACGGTTACCAGGAAGCCGAGCTTGATCAGCTTTTCGACGACTTCCGGTACGCTGGCGACGCGCTTTTCGCCCGCAAACTGTTCGCGTGGAATCCCGATTCTCAACGACATGGCAACCTCGGCAAGGGCCTGAAACAGGTCTCGGTTCTGATTAAATGTCGCGGGGAACCCGCAACCGCGGCCCTTGACGGTGCGCAATGATACTCAGGTTCGGGCCATTTTCGAGGTGCCAGTGGAAAT
>JAHDYN010000406.1 GCA_023383735.1 Gammaproteobacteria bacterium
CGGCTAACAGCACCCCCCACGCCTCTCGCAAGATCGGCGCACCACGGGGGGTTTTTTTTGCGCAACGAAAAATGAAGTACGACAAACCCGCACTCAGCTTGGAGCAGCAAATCGACCGGCTGCAAAGCCGCGGCATGATCTTCGGGGACCGCGCGCTCGCAGCCCGGTACCTTTGCGAAATCAACTACTACCGCCTGCGCGGCTATTGGCTGCGGCGGGAAACAAACCATGTCACGCATGAGCTGGAGCCCGGCACGACCTTCGAGAGTGTGCTGGCAGACTACATCTTCGACCGGGAGCTGCGGCTGCTGGTACTGGATGCCATCGAGCGCATTGAGGTTTCCGCCCGCACTCGCTGGGCGCATCAACTCGGTCTGCGGCACGGTGCTCATGCCCATCTGGACAGCACCCTGTTCCGGGATAGAAGCCAGAAGTGGAGTCATCCAACGGCAGTGGCCAGCCTGATCCGTACGGTCGACCAAAGCCGTGAAATCTTCATCAAGCACCTGTGTTCCACCTACGACGAGCTGCTTCCACCGATCTGGGCGGTTGTCGAGGTCATGGGTCTTGGCGAGATCTCGCGCTGGATCCACAATCTCCGCCATGCGGCTGATCGCAATGCCATCGCCGAGGGCTACGGACTCGACGAGGTTCTGCTCACGTCGGCGCTGCACCACATCAGCGTAGTCCGCAATATCTGTGCCCACCACGGGCGGCTCTGGGATCGGAACCTGCCGATCCGTTTCCAGCTGCCGCGCAAGAATCCCGAGGAACTGGTCAGGTCGCTCAGCATCGACGACGCCGGGCACACCTACAACACCCTGACGATCCTCGGCTGGTTGTTGACCAGAATCAGTCCCAACCCGTCGTGGATTGGCCGCGTCGCCCGTCACGTCGAGGAACACCCGCCCGCCAGGGCGCTGATGGGATTTCCAGAGGACTACTGCATACGCCCCGCGTGGCAAGACGCAGCCTGAGTCAGGCAACGACGGAGGCGGTGCCGGAGCTCTTCTTGACCGTGTGATTACTCGTCGAAGTACGCAGCGTAGGCGATGAGCGCGCCGTGCACCAGCGCGGCGCCGTCATGGCGTGTGCGGGCGGGATCCTCGCCCCGCATCAGGGCGACACCGCGGCTGAGGTCGGCAATCGCATGGTGCAGATTGGCGTCCGCCGCGGGCGGCAGCTGACATTTGGCGATGATGTTCTTCACTTCCTGTTCGATCCGGCCGGCGAGCGCCGCATACTGCGCATCGGTCTCCGTTCCCGCGTGGATCGCCGCGTGGTCGGCGTCGAAGGCGGCCTGGATGGCAGCCATACCGGCACGCAGCGGGGCATCGGTCGGCCACTTCTTGCCATCGTCGAGCCGCATGTTGAGGACCATGGCGCCGGCCTGCGCGTGTTCATGATCGTGGTCGTCCGCAACTGCGGGCTCGTGCACGTGCTGCGCCTGCGCCATGACGGCGAGCAGCAGGCCAGCGGCAGTCAGTATCATTGTGCGCATTCTGAAACCCGTCCTCATGTGGTGCTCTTCATTTGCTCAGGACAAGGGAACCGGCCCCGGCTTCATGGCTTCTTCCAGCATGTCTTCGATCGCTTCGATGTCGGGGATCAGCGGATACTCGTTGATCATGCGGATCTGGCAGATCACCGGCCCGTGGTCCGGCCACGGATAACTGACGGCCGGCTGGATGACCTCGCGATTCACCCGCACCAGCTGCGGGAAGCCCTCGGCCAGCACGCCGAAGTGTCCGGCCGACAGGCGGCCGGTGATCGAGGCGATGATGGCCACCCGCGTGCGGCCGCCGATTTCACCCGGCGTGAGGCCGGCGAGTTCCTCGAAGGAAATCACCGGTATGTGCTTGCCGTTCCAGCTGATCATGCCGCGCAGCCAGTCCGGGCGCGGGGCATCGCCGGCCTGCAGCGGCGCATAGCGGATCACTTCGGAAATACAGGCTCTCGGCACGATCAGCCGCTTCTGGTTCAAAGGCACCAGCAGGCTGTAGATCTCGTCGTTTGCGCTGCTCATCGAATCCGCACTCAGACCGACGCCAGCTGCTGCTGGACGGCCTCCATCAGT
>JAHDYN010000407.1:0-836 GCA_023383735.1 Gammaproteobacteria bacterium
CGCAAAGAGGCCGACCGGCCCGATATCCGTATCCGGTGCGCCGGACAGCAGACAGATGAGATCGACAAAGGCGACCTGGTTCAGCGCGTGCAAGCCGGTGCATTCCTGATCCGAGCCGATCAGGTCGTAGTCCGTCGGCGAGCTGCCGCTGCGCCGCTCGCCGCTCGCATACACGTAACCGACGGGACCGATGCCGTTTGCGCCCGGCGTCACGAAGGGCCGTGCGCGCGGCAGCTCGCCGGCAAGCCGTACCAGCGCCGATTCGCCCAGCACCTCGCCGATATGGCCGGCCTCGTCCGGAACGATCGATACGCCGCGCCAGATCTCCTGCTCCTCCACCAGGGGATTCGATGGCGAGCGAATGCGCTGCACTGTCAGGTTGAAGCGCCAGAGATCATCGGCTGCCACGTTGTCGTAATCCACGGCGGCCCGGAGATACTCCAGCGGGCCGGGATTGCGGGCGGTGAGGTCCAGTGAACCACCCGGGCCGGGCAGACTGAGCCGGTTCGGCGCTCCGGGGCGCGGCACGCGCACCACGATTGCGCTGCGCCCGCCATTCTCGAAGTACTGGCCGAGTATCCATTCCATCCGGCTGCGTTCTGCCGGTGAGCCGAAACGCTTGCGGAACGCTGCAACGCTGTCGATGGCCACCGGAATATGCGCGGGACCTCGCGGTGCAGGACCCACGAAAGCCGTCACCGTCTCGCGCCGCAGGGGAATCGGATCCTCGCCGGTTGGCGATTCGACGACGTGTATCTGTTCCAGCGGGTGCTCAGCCACGTGCATATCCCAGCAAGCGCGGAGCCAGCAGCGGAGCAAGCGCGAGGCCCGCCACA
>JAHDYN010000407.1:846-2068 GCA_023383735.1 Gammaproteobacteria bacterium
GCCGCCGACATGCGCCGCGAAGGCAATGCCGCCACCGGCAGCTGCAGGCAGGTTTGCATAGATCAGTTGCAGCAGGAACCACACGGCCAGCACCACGAATGCCGGCAGGTACACCACGCGCATGACGATCACCACCGGAACGATCAGGCTGATCTCGGTGCGCGGATGAAATACCAGATAGGCGCCGAGGATGCCGGAAACACCGCCGCTGATGCCGATCATCGGCACCGCTGTCGAGGGGTCGGTCCACGCCTGCGCCAGCGCCGCCACTATCGCGCTGACGATCACCAGCACGGTAAAACGCCCCGAGCCCAGGGTTCGCTCCAGCTTCGGGCCGAATACCCACATGTAGAGCAGGTTGCCGAGCAGATGCATCCAGCCGCCATGCAGAAACATGTAGCTGATCATCGTCGCCGGCGGCGGGACAACCGGCACGCCTTCAGGCAGCAAGGCGCCGCCGAACATACGCCCGGGAATGAAGCCGAGATTCACCGGCGCCACCGGCTGGCCGCCGCCCAGATACAACTGCAGCAGAAAGCATCCGCCGCACAGGGTCATGAAGGTCAGGGTGGCCATCGCCGGCCCCTGGCCCTTGCTGCCGTCACTGATCGGCAGCATGGCGATCCGATGTCTGCTTCACGGGCTCCGGCACCGGCAGGTCCTGATCCGCTGCGGGCGGGCTCGCGACGTTGACCACCAGCCGCGCCTTGTTGACGAGGGTCTTTGCATCGGCGGCCGGCTGCAGCAGCGGTACCGGAAAACCGCGCGCCGCACGCACCGTATCAGCCAGCAGCACCGGATCGAGCTGCACCGCTTGCGGACCGGTACGCTGCGCGGCCTGTTTCAGCTCTTTCTTGATGCGGAGATCAAGCCGCTTGTCCAGATCGCGCCGGTCATCCTCCAGCGCCGGATGGACTTCGAGGTAGAGGTTGCCTCCACGCCAGCCCGTCAGTTGCGGCTCATTGATGATGCGCACCGGTGTCCCGACCGGAACCTGCGCAAACAGCGATTCGATGTCTTCGGGAAACAGCTGCACACAACCGTGGCTGACGCGCATGCCGATCCCGTCCGGCTTGTTGGTGCCGTGAATCAGATAGCTGGGGAAACCAAGGCGCATCGCGTAGGCGCCCAGCGGGTTGTCCGGCCCGGGCCCGACCCTGGCCGGCAGCGGATTGCCCTCGGCCGCATGCTCCCGGCGTATCGAGGCCGGCACCGTCCATAC
>JAHDYN010000408.1 GCA_023383735.1 Gammaproteobacteria bacterium
CGCCTTCCCACCAGTGGATGATGACCTTGCCCTCCTCGGTGGAGCAGATCATCTTCTGCTGGATGCGCACGGCGTCTTCGGGGACCTTCGGGTCCAGCGGCGCTGCACCGGCCGTGCCGCACAGCGCGGCCGCGAGCAGGATGGCAGGAATGGCAATGTGCATGTCGGTACTCCCTCTACATTTCCGGGGTGGCGCGCTGGCGCGGTGTCATCGCGCAGTTGGCCAGCATCCACTTCAGGTTGAGACCGATGCGGTCGGCATCGGGATCGGTGAAGGCATAGCCATGCTCCTTCTCGCTGCCGTCGGCGAGGCGCTCGCTGACATACAGCACCAGTGAATTGCGGTTGAAGTTGCCGTTGGCTTCGTTGAGCACATGCCAGTTCACGCGCGTGAGGCGCAGGCCCAGTTGCCGCTGTTCGGCGTCGCGTGTGGTGAACCAGTGTTCGCCACCCTGGTCGTGCAGCCGGATGTCGTCGTAACGCTGGAAGGGGATATCCCGACCGCCGCCCACGCCCGGAATATCGGCATAGCAGTGAAACCCGCGGCTGCGTTCCAGCCAGTAGGGATCGCCGTTGCCGCTGTCCAGCCAGAGTTCCCGTGCCGAGATCTGGATGCCGCCACCGTCGGCGCTTCTGCCGGTGAAGCTTTCGGCCGAGCGCACGATGCGCAGGCTGCGCGCCGGGTCGATGCGCCAGGTGGTGCCCTCGCGCAACTCGAACTCGCCACGGATGCCGACAGGATCGTCAGCCGCCGTCGTCAGCACCAGTCGCGCTTCCTGGCCGCGCTCGCGCCAGATGAATGCGTGGCCGCTGCCGCTGTAGTCGGTGGCTGGCGTGATGCTGATTTCGAGCTTGCCATGCCGCGCGGTCTCGGGGAGTTTGCGTCGCCCGTCGAAGTAGGCCTGGTTGGCGTTGCTGTAGTGGCCCGGGAGCATCCCGGCCAGTATCCGCAGTTGCCGCTCGGCCGGCGTGGAGTCCATGCCCTGGGCCTGCAGGGCGCCGGCCAGCAAAGCCAGCACGCCGATGGCGATTGCGCGGGTCATCACGGTTGTGGTTCCCCGGTGGCCGGGCGCGCCTCTGACAGGTCGATCCGCGGCCACACGTAGCGGATACCGTCCTTGTTCCCGAACAGCAACTGGCCATCAGCGCTGTAGCCACGCTCCAGTTGTTCGATGGCGTCCCGCCGCAGCAAGGTCTGTATCTCGATGTGCCGCTGGTCGCCGCGCTTGCCGGTGATCACGCAGGTGTCGGGATCGATGCGTCCGAAGAAGCCCTCGCCCTCGCGTTTGAAACTCATGGTGCAACCGGGGCCGAGCGCCTCGACCGTGCCGAGCTGGCCGGCGGCCAGCAGGCCCGGATCATCGATCAGCGCAGCCGCTGCCTCCCGGTCGGTGAAGCCCAGGCTGGTCATGGTGTTGCCGGTTCGCCCGGGCGCTTCATCGAACACGAGCAGGTTCTGCCGGTAGATGTCCCCGTCGATGCCATCGTGGCGCATTTCCGAGTAAAGGGCCCAACCATGACCGGGCGGTGGGCTTACCGCCGCCACTCGCATGAGAATTGGTCGGCCATCGCGCGCCCCCTGGTCGGGCCGTGACAGATAGCTGCCGATATACAGGGCAACCAGTTCCGTGAGTTCCTGATCCGCAGTGCGCGTGGCCGGCGCCTTGTCGGCGGCGTAGCCCTGCGTGCAGAGGAAGAGCGTGACGATCAGCAAACCGGTCTTGCGCAACATAAAGCACCTCGCGGCGGCCCAAGGTTGCAGGCCATGGCCGATTCTAGCGGCATTGTCCGCAACAGTGAGCGCCAGGGCAGACTTTGCGCGATGTCTTTGCGTATGATGCGGCCCGGGGCTGTTGACCAGGGATGGTTGGGGATGACACGAACGCTGTACGCCGCGCGCGCGCTCACGGCGCTGTTCTCCACGTTGCTGCTTGCGACAGCGTTTGCTGGCCAGCCTTCCCCCCGTTCCGGGACCATCACCCGGCCCGATGTGCGTTCGAGCACCGCGCTGGTGGTCGATGCCAATGACTCCTCGGTGATCTTCGCCCAGCGTG
>JAHDYN010000409.1 GCA_023383735.1 Gammaproteobacteria bacterium
TCGTTCTTGCCGCGCATGAGGACCGGCATGATGGCCGACGATCCGGACATCGCCTTCGCCTGCGGGATGATCGCCCATCACCAGGGTGCCATCGTCATGGCGGAGACGGAGCGCAAGTACGGCGTCCCGGTGCCGGTGCTGATGGCGGGGGGCTGTCCGGCTCCCACCAGTCTGCCGTGGTAATGCCATGGAGCCGCAGCCACTGCTTCGTCAGTATCTTGGTCGACGAGAGCATCAGGGCCTCGGTGTTTGCGCCGGTATAGGGAATGCGCAAGTGATCCAGAAGCGCCGTGGCAATGGGTACCAGCTGGCCACTGTCATCGATGGCCTCCACGAGGTTGAACACCACATCAGGCCGCTCTGCCTGCAGCTGCTTTTTTGCGACGTCCAGGCGCAGATCGACCGCCAACGTACTGGCTGAATACCCCTCGGCGCTCAGTGCCATGGATACACACCGGATCTGATCCAGTATGTCGCGCGCATCGGCAGGAGATTCATCGCTGACGTCGTTATGAATGATGAGTACCTTGTCCGGTGGCTTCATTGGCGGGGCGCTCCGGCGATGCTGGCCATTGACTGCGTGTTTCGGCTGAGTGCCGAAGCAACGATGCGGCGGATCAGTTCGTCAAAGGAAATGCCCTTGAACCTGCAGATGAACGGCAGATCCGAATGGCCGGGGTTCAGCCCTGCCAGGGGATTCGCTTCGATGAAGGCCGGTATTCCAGCTGCATCCAGCCGGATATCGAGCCGGCCACCGTCCCGACAACCGAGTGCCCGCCAGGCACCGATCGCCAGGCTCTCGACGGCCTGCACCAGGGGCTCCTCCGTCAGCAGTGTATAACTCACCCGTCCTTCCCAATGCGCCTTGTTATCGAAGGTATAGATTCCAGGATCGGCTTGCGGGCCGAGATGAACCTCCATGGTGCCGAGCGCTTCGGCTGCCTGACCCGTTCCGATCAGTCCGACGGTGAATTCCCTGCCAGGCAGGAATTCCTCAACCAGAACAGGCTGCCGGTACTGCTCGATCAGGGCCTGGCAGACTGGTCCCAGTCTGTCGGGAGAATCCACCCGGGAGGCAGCTGAAATGCCTTTGCCGGTACCTTCTGCCACCGGCTTGGCGAAAAGCGGGTAGCGAAGGCGAACCCGGGCGATGTCGGCGGGGGTCTCAACGACGGCGAAGTCAGGTGTCGCCAGGCCATTGCCCCTGACCACGTGTTTGGCCATGCCCTTGTGCAGGGTCAGGGCACAGGCCAGCGGGTCGGAAAACACATAGGGAATCTGCCAGGCATCCAGCAGTGCCGGCACCAGCGACTCCCGGCCAAAGCCGTACAGCCCTTCGCAGAAGTTGAAAACCAGATCCCAGCGCTCCCCCGCGTTCAGCCGGCAGCTCAGTTGCCGGGCATTGCCGATCCGGTCGACCGTCAGGCCCTGACCTTGCAAGGCGCCCGCAATTGCATCGATGGTTTCAGGCTGGTCGAACTCCGCGGTCTCGACTTCGCTGTATCCCGCGGCGAGATATTCGTCGCGGAGATCGTAGGTCAGGCCGACTCGCATCCGGAGCTTTCTGACCGGGGGTCCGGGTAACGATAGGAACCGTTGGCGTAATTGCCGAGCAGCAGATCATCCCCGTCGCGCCCCATGACGTAGTCGGGAGCCAGCGGAATCTTGCCGCCGCCTTCCGGCGCGTCGATCACATAGGTCGGTATTGCATACCCCGTGGTGTGGCCGCGCAGGCCACGGATGATTTCCAGACCCGTCGCGACGGGTGTGCGGAAGTGTGAGGAGCCGGAGATCGGGTCACACTGATAGAGATAGTACGGCCGAACCCGTATGCGCAGCAGCCCGTGCACAAGCGCGCGCATGGTCGCGACATTGTCATTGATGCCCTTGAGCAGCACGGTTTGGCTGCCGAGCGGAATGCCGGCATCCGCGAGCCGCGCACAGGCTTCGGCGACCTCCGGTGTCAGTTCGTCCGGGTGGGTGAAGTGCAGGCTCATCCACAGCGGATGGTAGCGCTTGAGGATGCGGGTGAGTGCCGGCGTGATGCGCT
>JAHDYN010000410.1 GCA_023383735.1 Gammaproteobacteria bacterium
TGCCACCCGTCAGGGTATTGATGACCGAGATGCCGTCCTGGCCCAGCCCGCCGTTGGACGAGACCCGCGACCAGTCGACACCGGCCTGGTAGCTGTCATTGAGCTGGACCTCCACCACCGTGACCTCGATCAGCACCTGGCGCTTGGAATTCACGCTGACCTGATCGATGAAGGCCTGCACTTTCTGCTGCTGCAGGCTGTTGGCAAAGACGCTGATGACGCCGGCCATGGCATTGACCGCCACCGGATCCTGGCCGCCTGCCGCGTCGTCACCGGCCGCCGTACCCGTGATGATCTGGCGCAGATTGCTGCCCAGGACATTCCAGTAGCTGTTGTCCGAGGTGCTCTTGACGGTGGTTCGCGAGATGTTCTGGTCGCTGCTGTTGCCGCTGCCGGCGGTGTTCGAGTCTTCGCTGACGCTGCCACCGGTGGAGGCTACCTTGGTCGCAACCGTGACTTCACCCTCGCTGCCGCGTGCGAGGTTGACGTAGTCCACCCGGTAGTTCTGCCAGAACGGTGTGTCCGGCATGACGACCAGCGTGCCGTTCTCGACCTTGTGGCGCATGCTGACCTGGCGGCTGATGCGCTCGAGTATCTGTGGCAGCGTCTGGTTGACGGCATTGAGCGTGACGTTGCCCTCGATGTTGCCGGCGATATCCACGTTGATGGCCGCATCGCGGGCCAGCGCAAACAGCACTTCGCGCACGGGTACGTCGGTGACCACCAGCGTGTAGGTTTCCTGCACGGGCTTTGCGACGGGCGCTGGCGGTGTGGGCAGTTGCGTGACCGGCGCGGGAATGATCTTGTTCCCTTCGAGGGATTTCAGGTGTTCCGGTGCCGGCTCGAACTGTTGCACGGTGCCGCAACCGGCAACGAGCATGGCCGTACCGAGAGTCAGGATGGCGCCGCGGCGCCAGGCTTTCTGTGTCATGACCAATAGTCCCCGCAGATCAGCAACCGTTCACCGTCGTGCACGGCCACCCGTGCCGAAATTCGCGCACGGAGGGCAGGCACGGTGTCCTCTTAAGTCAAGGCCGGATCAGGATCGGTTTTTTATGTCTGGTGAGACGTGAGCCGGCTCACAGTTGCGAGCCGGCATGGTCGGGAAATGTGAAAGCTGTCACGTGCGGACAGCGTGCAGCGGTGCAGGAAGCGCCCGCCGCTGTGCCGTTCTGGTGTCAGAGCGGACCGAAGTGCCAGTTGACGCCGAGGCTGACTGTCCAGAAGTCGCCGCCGTCCAGGTCAAACCAGTCGCCTTCGAGGCGCAGGCTGACCTTGCTCGATACGGCAATCTGCGCGCCTGCACCGAAGGTGAGGCCATCGGCGCCACGGCTGCTCGAGCCGCTGTCCGTGTCGAGGTTCTGGTCGAAGTCGTAGATGCCGCCCTTGCCGTACACCTGGATGTCCTCCGAGGGCATGGGCAGGTAACCGATGGCCTGGATGGTGATTCCGTGGAGGTCGACGTCCACGCCACCGCCCGGACCGGCCGGGTTGGTGTCTTCGCTGAAATTGCCGGAATCCAGCCACGAGCCCTCGATGCCGATGTACCGGTTGATGCGGTACTGCACGCTCAGTTTTCCGCCGACGGCTTCGTCGTCGAAAACATCGCCATCGATCTCATAGCTGGTGAGCATGCCCGAGACGCCGACAAGGAGACCCGGATCGGCCGGGCCGGCCTGCGCCGAGAGCGAACAAAGGGTGAGCAGGGCGATGCCAGCGGTGCGTTTCATGAATGATGCTCCCTATTCACCGGCCTGGTCGGTGAATTCCAGACTCACGCGACGATTCAGCGCGCGACCTTCTTCGGTTTCGTTGTCTGCAATCGGATCGGCTTCACCGATGCCGACCGCCGTGAGCCGTTCCGCGGGCGTGCCCTTTTCGATCAGGTAATTGCGCACCGCTTCCGCGCGCCGCCGGGAGAGTCCGAGGTTGTAATCATCGGCACCGCGGCTGTCGGTGTGGCCGCGTACTTCGATATTGAAGCTCGGGCGGGTGGTCAGGATATCAGCGACCGAGTCGGGGATCAGGGTGGCGGACGGCGGGAGTGGT
>JAHDYN010000411.1 GCA_023383735.1 Gammaproteobacteria bacterium
CGGATGTGCTCGGCGATGCGGTCCCAGAGCTCCTGGACAAATGCGATACGCTGCTCCCTTGGAGCGTCGTCGAATTCACGGGGTACTTTCAGATTTGCGCTCATCGGCAGCGATTATAGGCCCGTCCTCAGCAACGACACCACGACCAGAACCGCATCTAATCGCGATATTCGGCAATAGCCGCCATGCTGCGGCACGTGATGCAGTTTGCAGAATCAGATTGACCCCAAGCCCATCAACGCGTAACTTACACATGTTACGTAACTTACGGGGTTAGGCAAATGAGCGCCGTTACTGCAACCGAATTCGCCAAAGGCTTCGGCCGTTTCAAGGAAGAAGCCCAGCGCGAGCCTGTGGCAATCACCAGCTACGGGCGGATCAGCGGATATTTCGTGTCCGCCCGCGAGTATGAAGAGCTGTGCCGCCTGCGCGAATTCGAACGCCGGGTTTACAGGCTCAAGGGATTGCCGGCGAACGTGCGGGAAGCGATCAAGAGCGCGCGAATGGATGCCTCGCATGACCATCTCAACGCGCTGCTAAATGAGAAGTAGGGTTTGGGCTTGCCCGAGCCGCAACCAGGTCTCGTGATTTCATACTCATTCCTGTGGAGCGAGGAAGCCGAGCAGGGACAGGTTGAAGGCCGCAAGGATCGGCCCTGCGCGATTGTCATCAAGCCGGTTTCGCCCCGGCCTGGTGCCGCATTCATGTCCGCTTTCATGTCCGGATTGACCGGTACGATAAGGCAATATCAATCAGTACCTTGGGATCACTCAATCGATCTTCGTGCGGCCTTGAATGACCGCTTATCATGCCACCCGCTTCTCGCATGTTTTCAAGGACTCCCGACCACACGAACAATGCGCCCCTCCCCTTCCCGCATCAGCCCGGCCAGTCGGCAACCCAGACGTCGTTGTCCATCGGCCAGGGCATGAATCGTTCTCGATCGCCGCCGAAGGTCCAGATCCTGTTGTCGCGAACCTCGATGCGGAAATCGCTCTTGCCCTGGCTCAGCGAATCGTCGCCAGCACCCCAGACATTGTTGGTCACGAGTTGCCAGCCGTCGATGCCGTCCTGCGGATCCCAGAGCCACAGGTCATGGGCGACTGCCTGGACCTTCGATGCGTGGCCTTTGGGGCCCGGAACGTGCCCGCCGATCACGACGATCTTGCCGTTGTGTGCGACGGCCTGATGCCCCGTCCGCGGGCACCAGGCTGCATGGCCCAGCAGTTCCCAGCTCGCACCCTTGTCGTCGGACTTCCAGACATCGTTGCGTCGGCCTGCCCAGTTCGGCAGGAACACCGGCCTGTCGTGATCGCCGCCCATGTAATACAGCGTGCTGCCGACATGACAAACCTGCATGCCGGCCCGGCCCATGTCTTCGGGCAACTCGCAGCGCAGTTCCCAGGTCTCGCCCAGATCCCTGCTCACCCATAGTTCGGGGTAGAAGATCCGGTCCCGGGAATTGCGCGCGCCACCGAACAGGTAGATCTCGTCGTCCATGACGTGACTGTGATGACCGGCGCGAATGCCCCACGGCGCCTGGGCGCAGACCTGCTCCCAGCTGCGCCCCTGATCGGCCGAACGCCAGACGTCATTGTAAAAAGTTGTCAGGCTCTGGCCGCCGCTGAGAATCAGGTGACCCTGCACGACATCGACTTCCGGATAGCAGCGCTTGCCCCAGCCGGACTCCTTCGACATGCATTCCCACTGGATGCCGTCGGCGCTGCGCCAGGTGTCGCTGAACACGCTGAATGCTCCGGCGCGACCGCTGATGATGTAGAAACAGCCGTCCATCTGCCCGCCGCGCGGCATCGCACGCCTGGCCCACGGTGCATGATCGAGAACGCGTTCCCATTTCATTTCACAACACCCGCAATACGTAGCACTTCAGGTAGCGGGTCTCGCGCAGTGCGAGCAGCACCGGGTGGTCGCGGCCGGCGCCGCGCCGTTCGATGATCTGCGCATCTCGGCGCGCATCGGCGGCCGCGGCCTGCAGCATCGCCTCGAAGTGCTCCTCGTCGATGTGGTGACTGCAACTCGAG
>JAHDYN010000412.1 GCA_023383735.1 Gammaproteobacteria bacterium
CCGCCACCGCCCCTGGGTGCCGATGGCAAGCCCGCGACGCTCGATGCCCTCGCGGCGATCTTTCCGCCCGGATTGATCGAGCAGGAAGTGAGTGCCGAACGCTGGATTCCCATTCCGGACGAGGTGCGGGAGATTTTCAAGCTCTGGCGCCCGAGTCCGCTGTATCGGGCCCATCGCCTGGAGCAGGCGCTCAAGACCCCGGCGCGCATCTATTACAAGAACGAATCGGTGAGTCCGACCGGTTCGCACAAGCCGAACACATCGATCCCGCAGGCCTGGTACAACAAGCTTGCAGGCATCCGGCGACTGGCGACCGAGACCGGCGCGGGGCAGTGGGGTTGCTCGCTGGCCCTGGCCGGGCAGCTGCTGGGCCTGGAAGTGCGCGTATACATGGTCAAGGTCAGCTATGAGCAGAAACCCTACCGGCGCTCGATGATGCAAACCTGGGGGGCCGAGGTTTTCGCCAGCCCGACCAACCTGACTGCGGCGGGCCGGCAGATCCTGCAGAGAAATCCGGATACGCCCGGCTCGCTGGGTATCGCCATCTCGGAGGCCGTCGAAGAGGCCATCGGGCGTGCCGACACCAACTACGCGCTTGGCTCGGTTCTCAATCACGTGATGCTGCACCAGACGGTGATTGGTCTGGAGGCGCGCAAGCAGATGGCGCTTGCCGATGACTACCCGGATGCGGTGTTTGGCTGCTGTGGTGGCGGTTCGAATTTTGCCGGCATCGCCTTCCCGTTCTTTGCCGACAAGGCTGCGGGCCGCGAAGTCCGGCTCGTGGCCGTAGAGCCCACCTCCTGTCCGACCCTGACCAAGGGCATATACACCTATGATTTTGGTGATGCGACCGGCCTGACGCCCCTGCTCAAGATGCATACCCTGGGTCACGACTTCGTGCCGCCCGGCATTCATGCCGGCGGGCTGCGTTATCACGGCGCTTCGCCTCTGGTCAGCCAGCTGGTCGACGCCGGACTGGTCGAGGCTGTTGCGATCCCGCAGATGGAGACCTTCGAGGCCGGGCTGCTGTTTGCACGCACCGAGGGCATCGTGCCCGCGCCGGAGTCGACCCATGCGATTGCGGCCACGCTCCGCGAGGCGCGGCACTGCGCGGAAACGGGACAGAGCCAGGCGCTGCTGCTGAACCTGTCGGGTCACGGTCATTTCGACATGACGTCCTACGACCGTTACTTTGCCGGCGAGCTGCGCGACTACGACTATCCCGCCGAAGCGATCAAGGAGTCCCTGGCGCACCTGCCGAAGTTCGGTTGACTGCCTCAGTCCCGCGGCTGCGTGGCCGGATCCGGGAAGAGGGCCGAGCTGTACCCGAAGCGGCTGAAATCACGGATCCGCATCGGGTACAGCTTGCCGATCAGGTGATCGCACTCGTGCTGCACGACACGGGCGTGAAAGCCCTCGGCGATGCGATCGATGGCTCCGCCCTGCGCATCAAAGCCCCGGTAGCGGATGCGGCTGAAGCGCGGCACCACACCGTTCATGCCCGGTACTGACAGGCAGCCTTCCCAGTCCTCTTCCTCCTCCGGTCCCAGTGGCTCGATCACGGGATTGATGAGGATGGTCTCCGGCACGGCCGGGGCATCGGGATACCGGTCATTGCTTTCGAAGCCCATGATCACGACCGCAAGGTCCACGCCGATCTGTGGTGCCGCAAGCCCGACGCCTTCGGCAGCGGTCATCGTCTCGAACATGTCCCGGATCAGCGCATCCAGCACGGGTGTATTGAACTGAAGTACCGGCTGCGCGATGCGGAGCAGGCGCGGATCGCCCATTTTGAGTATTTCATGTATGGCCATGGCTATCAATCCTTTGTCACGGGTTGCCGGACCAGCCAGTCGCGCACCACATCCACGGGCTCGACATCCGCGTACTTCAGCATCAGGTCGCAGAGGCTGGCGAAGTGCGGAATTTCGTGCTTGTCGGCAACACATTCTTCCACGACGATCACCCGGAAGTTGCGCGACAGGGCATCGACGGCGCTGGCCCGCACGCAGCCCGAGGTGCTGCCACCGGTCAATATCA
>JAHDYN010000413.1 GCA_023383735.1 Gammaproteobacteria bacterium
GTGTTCGTGCGCGGTGAAGACGGCAAGCCGCTGGCCCATCCGCCCTTTCCCGCCGCCATCGAGTTTTCACCGGCGCTGGCCGGCGTTCCGCTGATCGCCGAGGCCTGGGACGCGGCCGGCCTGTACCACGTCGGCAATTTCCCGGGCGTGGCCTGGAGCGAGTGGAATGGCCGCTACCGCGACGCCCTGCGCCGCTTTCTGCGCGGCGATGCGGGCCTGGCCGGCGAAATCGCCACCTGCCTGGCGGGCAGCAGCGACCTCTATCAGGCCAGCGATCGCACCCCGCTCAGCAGCATCAACTACATCACCTGCCACGACGGCTTCACGCTCAACGACCTGGTCAGCTACCGGGAAAAGCACAACGAGGCCAACGGCGAAGACAACCGCGACGGCTGGGACAACAACAACAGCTGGAACTGCGGCACCGAAGGCGAAACGCTGGACGAGAACGTCGTGCGTCGGCGCCGGCAGGACATCCGCAATGCCTTCGCCCTGCTGCTGCTCTCGCAGGGCGTGCCGATGCTGCTCGCCGGCGACGAAGTACTGCGCACCCAGCGGGGCAACAACAATGCCTGGTGCCAGGACAACGAGATTTCCTGGTTCGACTGGCGGCTGACAGAGACCAACAGCGACATGCTGCGCTTTGTACGCGAGATGATTGCCCTGCGCCGGCGTCACCCCGGCCTGTCGCGCACCCGATTCCTCACCGGCGAGACCGATCCCGCGCGTGGCATCGCGGACATCTGCTGGTACGACGCCGAACTGGGGCCGGCACGCTGGGGTGAGCCCGAAACGCGCTTCCTCGCCTTCCGGCTGGCCGGTACCACGCCGGCCGAGGCGGACCTGTACGTGCTGGTCAACATGTCAGACGCCGTGGAACGGGTCGACCTGCCACCGGTCGCGGACGCGCACTGGCATGTCGCCGTCGATACCGAGATGGACTCGCCGGACGACATCATCACCCCCGATGAGCAGATCCCGTGGACGCAACCGCAATACCTGTGCCAGCCGCGCAGCGTGGTGGTCTTCGAGCTGCGTCAGGGCTGACAGAGCCGCGGCATCGCTGCCATCAGTGCCTGCGTCCTGTCGAACTGCGCAACCAGCGCCGGCGAGGGCTCGCGGCTCTCGGGCAGATACACGCCGAACACCCCCTCACCCTGCTGATCGAGAAAGGTCACGCCGCGCATCGGCCCTTCCGGGCCGTTCAGGTTCACGGCATAGATCGCACCGAGCAGATCCGGCCGCAGGTGGCCGCCGAGACCCGCATCCGCGGCCTTCAGGTTGAAGAAGGCGCTGCGCGTCGAAGGCTCACCGGGCGGCACACGGCCGTGGATCTCGAAGACGTTGGCGCCCTTGAGCACCAGCGTGAGCGCCTCGTCCCAGCCCTGCAGCGATTCCCAGACCTTGCCGAACTCCGCTGCCGACACGCCGGTGGCCTGGGCAACCGGCAGTGCGCTGGCGATCACCGCCTCCGGCAAGCCGAGTTTCCGTGCCGCCATGAACGGGGCAGGCACCGGGTTGCCGGCATACAGCGGCGCAATCTGCGCCTTTTGCCCGGCTGTTGCACACAGCGATGAAGCGTCACCCGCGCTGGCGAAAACGGGCAGGCAGAGGATCGAGGCTACAACGAGGATCCGTGCAGTGCGGTTTTTTCTGTTGTGCATGAAGGTCTTCCCGTGATGGATCAGGTCAGTGAACCGGGCCTGCCAGCGGCCACACCGGAACTCAGCGCGGCGGCCGCGGCACGAACGCACTCGTGCGTCGCATGTAATCCTGATACTCGGGACGGCGCGTGGCAATGTCTTTTTCCGTCAAGGCCACGCCCGAGACCTTGAGCAGGAACAGGCTGAGCAGCAGGGGCCCGATCAGCGCCCACCACGCACCACCCGACACGGCGATCAGGCCGATGCCCCACCAAAGCACGAATTCACCGAAATAATTCGGATGGCGGCTGAAGCGCCACAGGCCGGTGTCCATCACGCCGCGTGTTGCGCCGCTGCCCTGCTGAAAGCGCGCGAGCTGGTAATCAGCGACC
>JAHDYN010000007.1 GCA_023383735.1 Gammaproteobacteria bacterium
CCATTCTCTTTCGGCTTCTGCTTCGCAGCGCCAGCCGGCGCAGCCACCAGCAAGGCTGCCAGCAGCATCAGGGCGATGTTTGTCCGCAGCCGAAATGACATGGAAAGCATTGTCGAGGCTGATCCGGAAGCTGGCAATGGCAACAGACTAGGCGCGGGCGCTGAACAGGCACTGAATTCCCGCAGGCCGACAGCTTCTGCAGGCTGGCAAAGGATCGGCGATTCAGGCAACCTTGCCGCCGCATCTCCAGCAGGGCAATCCATGAGCCGCCTCGACCAGCTCTTCAAGAACAACCGCGCCTGGGTCGCATCGGTCCGCGAGGAAGATCCGCAGTTCTTTTCCAAGCTGGCCGGACAGCAGCACCCTGAGTACCTGTGGATCGGCTGTGCCGACAGCCGCGTGCCGGCCAACCAGGTCACCGGCCTGATGCCGGGCGAGGTCTTCGTCCATCGCAACATCGCCAATGTGGTCGCCCACTCCGACCTCAACTGCCTGTCAGTCATCCAGTTTGCCGTGCAGGTCCTCAAGATCCGCCACATCATCGTCTGCGGTCATTACGGCTGCGGCGGTGTGCGTGCTGCCTATGAGGACCAGCGCCATGGCCTGGTCGACAACTGGCTGCGGCACGTGCAGGACGTGGTCAGCAAACACCGCACGGCGCTCGACCAGATCCCCGATGACGAGGGGCGGCTCAACCGCCTGAGCGAACTCAACGTCATCGAACAGGTGGCCAATGTGTGCCGGACCACCGTGCTGCGCGATGCCTGGGCGAGCGGCCAGCTGGTCACCGTGCACGGCTGGATCTACAACATCACCGACGGACTGCTCATCGATCTGGACCTGTCTGCGTCCAGCACCAGGGAAGTCCAGGAGATGCTGAGCCGCGCCACCGGCTGAAGCGAAACTCAGCTTCCGGCCCGGGCTTTCGCCCGCCGGCCGAGTATCTGCAGGATCTTCCACGGCGTGATCGGCATCTCGTTGACCGGCTCACCCAGCGCATTGGCGACCGCGTTGGCCACCGCCGGCAAGGTGCAGACGATCGGCCCCTCGCCGACCTCCTTCGCGCCGAACGGCCCGAAGGGATCGATGCTCTCGACGATGATGTGCTCGACCTTCGGCATCTCGTATGAGCGCGGCAGCCGGTAATCGAGCCGGGAGGGATTCATCACCTGGCCGTTTTCAAGCAGGGTCTGCTCGTACAGCACCTGTGACAGGCCGCTGAACACCTGGCCGTCGATCTGGCCCTCGACGATGCGTGGATTGATCGCCCGGCCCACATCGTGCGAGGCGACGATGCGATCGACGGTGACAAAACCGGTGTCGGGATCGATCGTCACCTCGGCGATCTGCGCGCCGAAGGAGTAGGCCATCGTGCCGCTCTCCTTGGGCGAGTTGTAGAAACCGCGACCCATCACGAAACGGCCTTCACGGCTGTGCAGCGTGTCGTAGACGATCTTCTTCAGCGGGATGGCCTTGTCCGGCTGCCCTTTCGGGTACACCTGCCGGTCGCGGAACACGAGCTGCGAGGGCTTCACACCCAGGCGCGCAGCCGCCAGCACCTCGAGTTGCTTGCGTGCATCGAGGGCGGCGGCCTTCACCGCATTGCCGGTATTGAAGGTGCCACGCTGGATCAGCGCACCCACGTCCAGCGGCACGATATCGGTATCGCCGGATATCACCGTAATGTCGGTGGCCTGTGCGCCGAGCACTTCGGCCGCGATCATCGCCATCGCGGTGTGCGAGCTCTGCCCCATGTCCGGCAGGCCGACGAACAGCGACATGCTGCCGTCATCGACGATCTTGATGAAGGCAGCCGAGGTGTCGTGCTTGAACACGCCCTTGGCGCCCGAGGCCATCGCGCCGACGCCGATGCCGATGCCCTTCAGCGGCGGCAGCTTGCCGTACTTGCGCTTCCAGCCGGCCTGCTTCGCCGTCTTCCTGATGCACTCGGCCAGGCCGCAACTGCCGAAGAAGGTGCCGGTCATGCTGGTATGGCCTTTGGTCACGCCGTTCTGCAGATGGAAGTCGATAGGATCCATGCCCAGCTCGCGCGCCAGTGCATCCATGTGCTGGCCGAGACCAAAGGCCATCTGCGCGAGCCCGCCGCCATGATGGAAGTAGTACGGGATGTTGTTGGTATGCACCAGCCGGCCGCTGTAGCGGGACGCTTCGATCTTGTACAGCGAGTGGATGTAGGAACTGGTCAGCGTCAGCACGATCATCTGTGATTCGACGTAGGCGCCGGTATCGAAAGTGATGTCGGCCTCGAAAGCCTTGATCTGCCCGGTGTCGGACACACCGGTGCGGAAGGTGTATTTCACTTCGCCGCCGGCACGGCAGGCGATGAACTCCTCATCGGCCGTGGCACGCACCTTTACCGGCCGGCCGGTCTTGCGCGAGAGCACGGCGGCAACATCGTGGTGCGGGCGCACCGAGGTGCGGCCGGTGAAGCCGCCACCGGTATTGAGGTTCATGATGCGCACCTGGCCATCGCTCAGGCGCAGCGCACCGGCCAGGCTCTTCTGGAACAGGATCGCGGTCTGGGTCGGCGTGTACATCGAGAGCTTGTCGGGCAGCGACCAGTCGGCGATGGCCACATGGAACTCGGCGTAGCAGTTGTGCGAGGCATTGGTGGTGTAAGTGTCGGTGCGCACATGCGCGGAACCGGCAAAGCCCTGCTCCACATCGCCGAGATCCTGGGCCTGCTGCCAGGCGATATTGCCCTTCGCCTTGGCATGGATCAGGAAGGCATCCGGCCTGGTCGCATCCTGGATGGTGAACAGCGCCGGCAGGGGCTCGTATTCCACCTTGATGAGCGCCGCGGCTTCCGCGGCAGTGGCTTCGTCGAGCGCCGCGACGGCGGCGACTTCATCGCCGATGTAATTGACGATCTCCTGCCTGAACAGCGGCTGCTCGATGCCGACGTAGAGCTTCGGCGCATCGGCATGGGTGATCACCGCCTTGACGCCCGGCAGGGCCAGGGCGGCGGAGGTGTCGATGCTCAAGATCCGCGCACGGGCATGCGGGCTGCGCACGATCTTCGCGTGCAGCATCCCGGGCAGCACCACATCGTCGGTGAACAGCGAGCGGCCGGTGAGCTTGTGCGCACCGTCGAGACGGGGCTGATCGCGGCCGACTACGGCCAAATCCGCCTTTCTAGACGCCATGACTGTCCTCCGCTGCGGCATCGGCGACCATGGCCTTGATGGCCTCGCGTACGGCGATCTTCACCTTGATATGCCCGGTACAACGGCACAGGGCGCCGGCCAGCGCCTCGTTGATGGCCTCCTCGTCCGGGTCGGGATTTTCGTCGAGCAGGGCCTTGGCGGTCATGATCAGGCCCGGCGTGCAGGCGCCACATTGCACGGCCCCGTACTCCAGGAAGGCCTTCTGCACCGGGTGCAACTCGTCTTCGCCGGCCACGCCCTCGATGGTGGTCACCGGGCGGTTGTCCCACTCGATGGCGAGCGCGAGGCAGGACAGCACGGCGCGGCCATCCTCGCCCTGTACCGTGCACACGCCGCAGGCGCCGCTGGTGCAGCCGCGCTTGGTACCGGTGAGCGCAACCTGGTCGCGAATCACGTCCAGCAGCGTTTCGTGCGGTGCCACCGGCACCTGGTAACGGTCGCCATTGACGATGAGGGTGATCAGTTGTCGGGTCATCGGCTCATCCCCTCAGTCGGCGGCCGGCAGTTTCTGCCGGCGCAGTTCATTGAGCACGCGCCGCACGAGGCCGCGCACCAGACGTTTTTTGTAACCCGGCGGCGTGAAGAGATTGGTGACCTCGCCCAGGTCGTCGCGCGCCGCATCGGCCGCCGCCTCGATGCTGGCCTCGGTCAGTCCGTCCGCCAGGATGATCCGGGCCGATTGGTGCAACACCATCGGCATGGTGCCGACCGACCCCGCCACCAGCAGCAGCGACTTCGGTGCCCGGTTGCTGCCGCCGAGTGCGCCGGCCAGCGTGGCGTAGCCATAGTCGAGCCCGGTACGTGCCGCCGCCTTGACGAACACCGAGCGCAGGCGGGCCGGCGGCACCAGCACCGCGATGACCAGCTCGCCGGGCGCCAGCACGTTGTTCTCGATGCCATCGTCGCGGTAGAAATCGGCGAGCGGCAGCTCGCGCTCACCCTGGCTACTGCGCAACAGCAGGCGGGCGTCCAGCGCGATCAGTGCCGGCACCGAGTCGGCGCTGTGTATGGCGCGACAGTTGGACGCGGTCTTGATGACGTGGCACACCTGCCCTTCGGTCTTCCAGCACGGCAGCTGCGAGCCACGCCAGCCTTCGCTCTGGTTGGTATACCAGCAGCGCGTCGGCAGACACAGGTTGCCGCCCAGCGTGGCCATGTTGCGCACATGGCGCGAGCCCACCGCCCGGATCGCCTGGGCCAGTCCCGGATATCGCGCCACGAGCAGCGGATGTGTGGCCAGATCCGTGAGCCGTTCGCCGGCTCCGATGCGCAGCGTGCCAGCCGCATCGACGCTCACACCGGCCAGCTCCGGCAGCTCGCGTACGCTGAGGAGCGCCCGCGGGCGCTCCAGCCGCAGCTTCAGGTTGATGAGCAGGTCCGTGCCGCCACCCAGCACAGCCAGGCTGCTGCCGGCAGTTCCGAGCGTGGCCAGCGCCTCATCGAGGCTCGCCGGTCGGTGATATTCAAACAGTGGCAGCTGCACGCAGAGTCTCCCGCATCGTGAAACCGCCATGCGCGGCAAATACCGGCCGCGATGGCATTCGTTCGGCTTCGGTTCAGCAAAAGAGTGTACTTGATGCGTGCATCGGCGTTAGATTAGTCATAACCACCTGCAGGACGCACCATGATCAAGTCAGCCCGAATCATCGCCATTTTCTTGCTCGGCACCCTCGCCGCCGGTACGGCATTCAGCGACACCGCCGACATCGACCATCGCGTACAGGCCGCCACCGACATCCTCAATGACCTGCAGCGCATCCCCGAACAGGCCATTCCGCCCAACCTGCTCAACAGCGCCTATGCCGTCGCGGTGATTCCCAACGTCGTCAAGGGCGGCTTCTTCGTGAGCGGCAGCTATGGTCGCGGCGTGATGATGGTCCGGCACGAGGACGGCAGCTGGAGCAACCCCTCGCTGATCCGGCTCGGCAACCTCGGGATCGGCTTCCAGTTCGGCGTGCAGGGCGCCGACCTGGTGCTGGTGTTCAAGAATCGCCGGGGCGTGGACAACATCGCGAGCGGCAAATTCACCCTCGGCGGCAGCAGCTCGGCATCGGCCGGCCCGGTCGGGCGCACCGCGGTCGCCATGACCGACGGCGAGTTCAAGGCAGAAATCTACAGCTATGCGCGCAGCCGCGGCCTGTTCCTCGGCGTGGCCATCGACGGCGGCGCGATCACCATCGACCGGAAGGACAATGCCCGCTGGTATGGCAGCGAGGAACTCGGCGCCAGCAGCCGGATTTTCAGCGATACCAGCCTGCCCACACCGGAAGCGGCGACACCGCGCCTCCACTGGCGCGACGCATCGGCCGCCACACCTGCTGCAGCGCCGGCCGCCGAGCCCGCAGCGGACCCGGCGACCGGCAGCAAGACCTTTCCGGTAGACGATGCGGCACCTGAAACGCAGTTCTGATCAGGGCCGCTGATCAGAACCCCTGATCAGCACGTCGTCGTCACTTGCGGTCAGCCTTGGCCACGCTGATGCTGGTCTTGTACTTCTTCGCCGCGGCGCTGTTGCCGCTGAAATGGCCGATCATCGTCATGCCATCGGGCAGCTCGGCCGCTGCAGCCAGCTTGATCTTGCTGGCCTCAATCAACTGGCACGCGCCTGGTTCGACCCGGGTCTGCTGGTCGTCGTGGCTCACCGTGAGCGGTACGGCGTTGCTACTGTCCTCCACACAAACCCGGTAGGCCTTCGTCTTCGGCCCGCGGATCACGGTCTGCACATCGTCGTTTTCCAGCTGGAACATGCGGTAGTGCGCGAGCAGCCCGTCGTTGCTGTCTGCCCGGGCTGCCGGTAATCCTGCCATCACTCCGGCACAGATCACGGCGATGAGCTTGATGCTGTTCTTGTACATGGCTGTTACTCCCTGGGGTTTTCTGGTCGCTTGTCAGCGCCGGACCTCCACCCCGGCCTGAGCACAGAGCCTGCGCCGTGCTCGGCGGCCCGTGTGTCGCGACACGGACAAAACCGGCAAAGGGAGTCGGCACACGGGGTTTCAGCGGATCTATTTCGCGCCGAATGTCGGCACGCCGACAAATGCGAGGGTGAGTACGGCCATCATTATGTCAACCGGGTGACAGACCGGGTGATCCATCGGCCAAACACTGCACGCAGGCGGATCGAACCGCTCACGCAGGGTGAGGGCAAGACCAATGAATACGGCGCGCGCGATACTCAGGAACAACGAACTGCTGCGACACCTCGACAACAATGGCCTGGACCGGATTGCAAAAATGGCGGTGCGACGCAGCTACTGCGGAAGCACGACGATCTATGCCCATGGCGACCCTGCCGATGCGGTTTACGGGGTGATCGCCGGCCAGGTACAGATCAGCGCAAGAAGCTCGGAGCTCGATGAAGTCCTGCTCGGCAGCTACAGCTCCGGCCGGGTTTTTGGCGTGGTTTCAGTCATCGACGGGCTCCCGCGATGCGTGACCGCACGGGCGGCGCCCAAGGCCGAGGTATTTGCGATCTGCCGCGAGGACTTCCTGCGACTGCTGACCAGCGATCCGCTGCTGGCCCTGAGCCTGCTCAATGTGTTTTGCCAGCATGAACGGATCGCCACGCGGCTGATCACCGACGAGTACGCCCTGCGGAGTGTGCCCGCGCGCCTGGCGCACCGCGTGCTCGAGCTGGCCGGGCGTCATGGCAACGGTCAGGAGAGTGCCGACCAGGCAGTCGAGATCAGCCAGGCCGATCTTGCAAAGTACGTCTTCGTCTCACGCCAGGTGGTCAATCAATACCTGGGCGAATGGCAGACCCGCGGCTGGATTTCCACCTCGCGTTGCCGGGTGACCGTGACGGACCGCAAGGCGCTGGCGATGGTCGCGGCCAACGGCGGCGGACACGCGTGAGCAGCGCAGAACGTGAGGTTACGGCAATTGTGGGGCAGTGAGCTAAAAAGGTGAGAGGGGTGGCTCGCCACCGCTCTTACAGTACGACAATGGCAACGTCACTTCGCTGGCGGAGCAACTGGCGTCAGGACGCAGACCCAGTTCCACACACCGCCTATCAACCTCCACTGCCAGACGCACTTGTTGTCGTCGCCTACAGGCTTTACCGAAATCTCCAGCGAATCGATGTCCACCGCAACCGGATATCCTCCCGCCATGCCATTTCCGTCGGAAAGATAAACACATTTGTTTTCGCTGTCACAAGTCAGGCTCCACTTCGGATGGGCGGCATACCCTGCTGTACCGAGCAGGAGAAGTGTTGATCCGGTGGCCAGTGCGGTCACTACTCTGATTGTCTTCATTGGACTCTCCCTTTTAAGCAACTGTGATTTATCCCGACTACATCGCCACGGTTAACTTCAGAAGTATCAGTCGCTCCGGAAGGATCCGTGGATTCTCAGGATCAACGTCCTGGAACTTGAAACTTGAATCGAATAGATTGCCTCCCTCCAGACGCACGACTCCCCAGCGATTCGGCAATCGATACTGGACATAGCCATCCACCACCCAGAAGTCGTCGTCATCCCGACTCAGATCAAATGGCGGGTTGAAGTCCTGGAAATTTCCACGCTGATGCACGAACGTGGGGGTCAGGCCAAATGAAAAGCCGTTTGCTGCGTAGTAGCTGGCGTTGAATGGGAACCTGTGCGTCTCCAGGGTCCTGAACCCGTAGGGCGCGAAATTGTCGTCGTACTCGGCCAGGTCGTACTGGTAGTTCAGGCTTGCCGAGGTATTTGGAGATGGTATCCAGTACAGGTAGGCGCGGGCATTGGACTCATCCACGCGAGTCGTGACCACCGAAAAACCTGGCTCAGGCGGCGGAGTCTGAATCGCAATCGGAAGATCAATCTTGCGTTTTGAGACCTCTGCCCCGGCAAACAGGTATTCACCAAAGCGCTGGTCGACGCCAAGACCGTAACGGCGGTCCCGCTCTGCCTCAACGCCGGCAAAGAATTGATTGAACCCGCCGACCGCGGTGGGCTCAAGCGAGGGCTGGATGTCGTCGCGGGTTGGCATGGGCGAATTCAGGGTCTGGAATGCGCCAACTCGAACCGTTGTGTCTGCGGTGGGCCGCCAGATTGCACCGAACTTCGGGCTGATCTCATCCCTGTCATACACGCTACCAGAAATGTTGTCAGAGGCCAGGCCGAGGGTGCCCACCAGGGTTGGCGTCAGCTCAACACTGAGATAGGCATAGGTACTGAAGTTTTCCGGACGCGTGGTCGTTGTCGAAGAATATGTCTCCTCGAACGGTGGATCCGGAATGGGGTACACAAACATCAGATCATTGGTCTGGTCGGCTCCGTAGTACCGCGCACCGGTAACCAGGCTCCAACGGTCCGCGCGGTAAAGCCACTGCAACTCTCCGACGTAGGCGTCCGAATCGATGCCAAAGACATAGTCTGACGTTCTGCTGAAGTCCGACGGCGAGGCAGTCTGATACGCGAACAACGCCAGAAGGGTTGAACGATTCGAGAAATTGTGACGAGCACCCAGCTTTACCGAGCTCGAGTCCTCGTCCTGTCGGGGAAGACTGGAATTGTCTGCAGGCTCAAAGCGCAGGACCAAATCGCCCTCCTCACGATGGGTCGAACGGATCTCCATAAAAAAGCTGGTATCGACCGACTGCTGGAACTGGACGAATGCATTCCCTGTATCGACCGTGAGGTCGTTGTTCTCCTGAAAGCCGTCGGTTTCGTAATGGAAGCCGCCAACACTGAATGACCAAGGGCCTTCAATACCAGACAGAACCGAATCGCCCCCCCACGTCCCCTGATTCCCAACGACAGCCGAAGCCTGGATTGCGAGGCGATCCCGACTGAAGAGTGGATTGAATTCATTGAAGGCAATCGCAGTTGGCCCTGCATTGTCCAGGACAAAAAGGTTGGCCTCAGCCAGTTGCGGCTGGATTGGAGTCATGTTCTGTGGCTGGAGGATCTGGGACTGGAGCAACTCGTTAACGCGAGCGATCTCGTGACGGGGCAGAAATGAGTAAATATCTGCCAGCAGGCGATGACCAGAGTAGTCAGCCGGAGCGAGCGCGATGGACTGCCAACCCTCCCGCAACGCGAGTTCCTCGAAGCCGAGGTTGCGCTCAATCTTTCCGAGTGCGGCGCTTCGCGCCGCCAGATCCTGATCGAGTTCCAAGCGTGAGCGGTAAACCGCCCGGTTGTCATTGAGTTCAACCGACTTCTGGACACCCAAAATCGCCCCAACGGGATCATTTACGGTCTGCCTCCGAATAGCGTCGTAGAACCACGGCGTCGGATCATTTGGATCAAGCCCTTTCGCAATCTCGAACTGCGAAGCCGCGAGCTTGTCGCGCTTCTCGTCGAAGAAAGCCTTGCCCATGTAGCTCCTGACCAGCGAGTTGTTCGGGTCGAGAATCACGGCGATTTCAATATCCTTCCGTCCCGCCTCCAGCTCGCCATCACGAATTTTTGCCAGTCCAAGCCCAAGACGCGGCAGCGGTGCATTGGGCTCCAGGCGAATGGCTTCGACAAAAGAATCCCTGGCCGCACCCGGCCGGATGTGGCTGAGTTCCACAAAGCCCAGCACCGAATGGGCCAGCGAGAGCTGCGGATCAGCCGCCAGTGCCGCCTTCGCTTCCGCTTCGCTGCGCCCGAATTCACCGGAGGCCAGCCAGAGTTCGGCGAGTCGTGCGCGCAGCAGCGCGTTATCGGGATGCGCCGCCACCCCCGCTTCCAGGTCGCTGATGGCACCCGGCAGGTCGAAGCGGGCCTGCCGCACATAGGACCGCGCGAGCCGGGCAGTGGCGGAATCCGGTGCGGCCGCTACCGCCCGGTCGGCAAGTCCTGCGGCAGCTTCGGTGTCATCGCGGGTAAGCGCAATCACCGACTGCCTGGCCAGTACCTCGGCGCTGCCGGGAGCAAGGCCGAGTGCGCTGGTGAGATCGGCTTCGGCCGCAGATACCTGGCCGACAGCGAGCCGCTGTTCGGCGCGGCCAACATAAAAGTCCACCGATGGCACGGCAGGCTCCGCAGCAGCTGCATCCGGCAAGGGTCCGGTGCCAGTCGGCGGGTAATAGAGCGTCCACACGACCGCATCGCGTGGACGCACGATCTGCTGAAGTACCGGCGGGCTGCCGGCACGGGCCAGCACGCTCTCGCCGGAAGCCGCGGTGGCCGTACCGGCGCTGTTCTCGACCTTCACGCTGCCTTCGTAGACGATCACGGTGGTGGCATCGCCACTCACGCCCACGAAGAACTCGGTGCCTTCGATACCGGCGTTGGCAAACGGCGTGATGACCCGCAGTGCACGCGGATCGCGACTGATGACGTGTATCGCACCCTTCAGGATGTCGAGCCAGGTGCGCTTGTCGTCGGCCGGCGCGGCAAAGCTGATGATGGTGCCCTGGTCCACGCTGACCACGGTCTGGTCCGGCAGCTCGAGGGCGGCGCGACTGAAGGCACCGACTTCAAGCACATCGCCGACACAGAAGTTCTGCTGCAGGCTTGCCGGCAGCACGCCCGGCATACCGGGCCGGCGCACGACGAGACTGCCCTGCCAGGAGACCAGCCGGGCTATCCAGGCTTCGCATCGCTGCGAACCCGGCGCCGTCTGGGCATGAACAGGATTTGCAAGAACGGTTGCGCCCAGGATGAGCACAACAAGCAGACAGGAGCGCAGACGCACCATCGATAGACCCCCACGTCAAGGTACGAGCAATCTGGTACGGCGCAGGCCCCACGAACGGCGCCGGTATTTTTTTGTTCCTTGGCACCGGAACGATCGCAGTCTACTGTGCCCTTGCCGCGATGTGCAACGCGGCTTCAAGACAGCCCGATCATTTCCCGGACAGGCGCACGGCGCCGTTTTCGAAACTGTCCGCACCGTTTGCCAGGTAGCGGGCACAGAGTTCTGCATAAAAACGCGACGGCCCGTCATCGGCCTGCTCGCGGTGCAGATCCACGAAGATCTCTGCCGCCGCCTGCCAGCGACTGTCCCTGAACGCGGCCAGCGCCCTTGCAAAGCGGGCGTGCCGGTCGCCGACCGGCACCGCATGCTGCGCATCCGCGGCCAGCAGTTCGTGGATCACCAGCGGCGTGGACTTTCCGGCCAGCAGGAAGGTGCCGAGTTCGCGCGTCAGCAGGCCATCGGTTTCCGCCAGCGTATCGCCCGAGACCAGAATCCGGGTGCCGAGCAGCTTGTTGAGGCTTTCGATGCGCGAGGCGGTGTTGACGATGTCACCGACCGCGCGAAACTCCATGTGCCCCGCGCCGCCGATGTTGCCCAGACGGATGGGCCCGGTGTGCAGGCCAATACGCGTGGGCAACCGCGGCCGGCCCGGCACGGCATTGAAGCGCTCCACGGCGGCAGCCACGGCCAGCGCACCGACACAGGCGCGCGCCCGGATCCTGCTGTCCGGCCTGGACACGGCCCAGATCGCCATCATCGAATCACCGACCACATCGGTGACCACACCGCCGCACTTCTCCACCTCGGCGAACATCGCCGCGTAGTAGGCATTCATCAGCGCTGCAAGTTCTTCCGGCGACAGGGTCTCGGCAAGGCGCGTGTACTGCTCGGCATCGGTCGCCATGCAGGTGCCGTGCAGGAGTTCGGCATTGGCCTGCAGGTCGCCGAGGTTCTCCATCAGCCGGTCGAGCGCCCGCTTTGGCAAGTAGGTGCCGAGCGCCTGCATGACCCGCTCACGCTGGTTTCGCGTCTGCAGGTAGTTGGCGACCAGGCCCAGCAGCAGGGCAGCCGGCAGCTGCACAAGCAGGGGCACGAACAGCGGCAGCCAGATGTTCATGGCGTCGAACACCCACCATGCCCAGGCGCCATACAGCGGCACCGCGAACAGGCTGAAGGCGATCGCCACGAGCGGCGTCAGCACACGGCAGAACCCGCCGACCAGGAGCCCCCAGAAGCCGACCACGAACAGCTCGGCCGGAAAGGACAGCGGCCTGATCGCCGTGCCATCCAGCATGTTGCCGATCGCAGTCGCGGCGACTTCCACGCCGCTGATGTCGAGACCGGTGTGGTCGGAGAACACGGAGTAGAAGCCGTCCTTCTGCTCCGGCTGGAACTCGTCCGAAAATCCGACCAGCACGATCTTGCCGGCCAGGTCAGCCCCCTCCCCGCGCAAGGCCTGCACATAGGGCACCGTGCGCACCGTGCGCACCGGGCCGTAGTAGTTCAGGTAGCGGGTATCGGCACCCGCATAGAGCTGGAGCAGCGAACGCAATGCGACCGGCTGTGGCGACTGTTGCCAGATGCCCTCCAGGGTCGCCCGTGCGGCTGCGTCGCCGGTCAGATCTGGCGCTCCGCGAGCACGCCGGCCGGCGTGGCTGGCAGCGATGCCCCGATTTCCGGACAGCTGCGACGCAGATCGGCATACCACCCGTCAGACTGGTGCAGCATCCATGCCTGAAAGACCGTCGTCGGAAAGGTCGCCACGTTGCCGGCACTGGCCTTGAAGGTCCAGAACTGGCTGACTCTTACCGGCACCACCGGCAGCGTGAATGGCGCGACCGCCAGCGCACCGGCGGCGAGCGGCGGTACCGGCGGAACGAGCTTTTCCGCCGTCAGCGTGATGCGGCCATCCTGGCTCGCGCCGAGGGCGGTCTTCTGCACAAACGCGGCCAGCACCACGTTGCCCGCCTGACCAAGCGCCGCAGCAAAGCGCTCATCGCCGCCAACCGCGGCCGGGCTGTCAAACAACACATCAAAGCCGATCACCGCGGCGCCATCGGCGACCAGGCGTTCAACGAGTTCGGCATGCAGACTTCGCGGCCACTTCGCCGGCTCGTTCGGCAGGCCGAAGGCATCGCTGGACCGCTTGTCGAGGCCAACCACCACGATGTCGGCCGGTGCCTCGCGCGGGCCCCGCATGAGGAACAGGCTGCCGAGTCCGAAGTCCTCCTCCAGGCGCAGCACCGCGGGCACCGCGCCGGCAAGCATGCCAAACACGGTGGCAAGCAGCCCGAACAGGACAAATTGCCACGACCTGCTCAGCATGAGCGTTGCCGGCCTGCCTCAGTCGCGCGCATCGACCACGCCGCGCAGCGCATCGGCGTTGCGGATGACCACCCGGCCGCGCGCCAGGTCGATCCAGCCACGCTCGCGCCACTGCTGCAGGTGCTGGTTGACGATCTGGCGCGAGACGTTCATGAAGCTGGCGAGATCCGCCTGCGTGAGGCGCAGGGTAACCAGGCCATCCACGCGCTTGCCATGCTCCTCGGCCAGACGCATGAGTCGCCGTGCCAGGCGCGCAGGGACCGACAGAAATGCCGCCTCCTCGATGAGGTCGCTGGTCCAGCGCAACCGCTTGCACAACAGCTCGAGCAACGGCAGCGCAAGCTGCGGTTCTTTGGCGATCAGGGCCAGCAGATCGGCACGGCGAATCAGGAACAGCTCGGTATCGGTCAGGGCATCGGCGCTGGCCGTACGCGGATGGCCATCGAGGGCCGCGATCTCGCCGAAGCTGTCACCGGGCTCGAGGATATTCAGGAACACCTCCTGTCCGCCCGGCGTGCTGGCGCTGATGCGCACCTGACCCGCGATCAGGCCGTACAGCGCGTCACCGGGCTCGCCCTGGGCAAAGATCCGCGTACCGCTCCGGTAGGACCCGCGGATTGCGAGCGCCGCCAGCTTGTCGATGGCCGGCTCCGGCAGATTGCCAAGCAGCAGGTTGGCCTTCAATACGGCGCGCGCGGTCAAGGTCATGACACCCTTTTCCGATTATTTGCGGCGATGTGTCAAGTAGCGGACAGAGCGAACCCGTCTACCCGCCCATTCTCTCCCTGCAGCCAGGGGATTATGGAAGCTGACCAGGCAGGCTCGGTGAATGTGCCCCACGCGTTCCAGCGCCACACCTTATCAGACCAGGAATCTCCACTACCTTGTCGGGCCGGTCAGGGTCTGCTGCGACCCACGCCCCCGTCCTCCAGCGGGAGCATTGACCGGACCGGCATCGCTTTGACTGCCGGACACCGGCTATGGGAGCCGTCCATGCGCCTGAACCGCCGACGCCTGATGACCGCGAGTCTGCACGGCTTGCTGTACGCCAGCCTCGCAACGCTGATCACTGCCGGTTTCAGCTGGACCTTCGTCGGGCCGGTCGCGCGCGGCAGGGACGCCCACGAATTCTGGACAAAGCGGCACCCTTTAGCGACCATGCGCCGGGCACACGGACCGGACTCCCTGCATGGACATCAGCAACCCGCACAACCTGCTCGAACCGCGACTGCCGGACAGCGAGCTCAGATTCGGCATCCGCGTCGGGCTGCCATCCGCTGACCCGCTGCGCGACGTGCTCGGCGCAGGCTGGCATCGCGAGCACTGGTTTGGCACCGCGAGCGAACGCGATGCAGCCCTGCGCGAGATGGCGCGGCGTCATCCTTTCAGCCGGATCGGTGACACGCCGAGCATCCGCCTGGAAGCCATCCAGCGCTGACACTGCCAGGCGATGTTCCGTGCATGGCAAGCCCTTGCCGGCAGTCTGGCGACGCTTGCCATTGCCGGCGCTGCAACCGCAGCCGACCGCAAAGCGCCTGACGAAGTCGTCGTCACCGCCACCCGCTATCCGGTGACAGCCCTCGAACTGGCCGGCAACACCGCCCGCCTCGATACGGCGCGAATCGAGCTGCTGAACGCCAGCCATATATATGAGAGCGGCACCCAGCTGCCCGGCACCTGGATCACGCGCGGCAACGGCCAGGAAAGCATCACGGCGATCCGCTCACCGGTGCTGACCGGGCCCGGCTCCTGCGGCAGCTTCCTGTTCCTGGAAGACGGTCTCGCCGTGCGGCCGACCGGCTTCTGCAACGTCAACGAAACCTTCGAGATGCTGTCGGAACTGGCGAGCGCGATCGAAGTGATCCGCGGACCGGCATCGGCGCTCTATGGCTCGAATGCGGTGCACGGCACGCTGAACGTGCTGCTGCCGGATCCCGGGGCAGACCTCCTGCATGTCAGCGGCGAGGCAGGGCCCGACAGCTTCATGCGCGGCAAGCTGCTCTGGGGCCAGGGCGATGGCGATGGCGATGGTTCCGGCGCGGGCAGCGGCAACGGCCTGATCGGCGGCCTGCTCTACGATCACGATGAGGGCTTTCGCGACTCGGCCGGTTACAGCCAGGCCAAGGGCTTTCTGAAATACGGCACCGCCTTCGGCGGCGGCCAGCTCGACCTGGGCTTCAGTGGCACCCTGCTCGACCAGGACACCGCCGGCTTCATCTATGGCGAGAATGCCTACCGCGACGAAGCCCTGCGCCACACCAATGCCAACCCGGATGCATATCGCCGGGCAAACAGCCAGCGTCTCAATGCCGGTTGGGAGCCGGACACGAACGATGCCGAAGACGGCTGGACCCTGCTCGGCTTTCTGCGCCGTTCGGAGATGGATTTTCTGCAGCACTTCCTGCCTGGCCAGCCGGTGGAAAAGAACGGGCAGACCAGCGGCGGCGCGACCCTGCTGCGTTATACGACACTCGGCCCGGCACGGATCACCGCCGGCTTCGATACCGAGATCGCCAACGGTTACCTGAAGGAGATCCAGTCCGCCGCCGAGACCGGCAACCCGCCGCGGCCGCAAGGCCGGCATTACGACTACGACGTCTGGCAGTATCTGGCCGCCGCCTATGCGCAGGCCGAACTGCCGCTGGACGAGCGCTGGACGCTGACCGGCGGCCTGCGTTACGAATGGCTGCGCTACGACTACGACAACCGGATGCTGGCCGGAAACACCCGCGACGATGGCACGGCCTGCACACCACCCTGCCTGTTCAACCGCCCCGCCGATCGCAACGATGACTACACGACCCTTGCACCGAACATCGGCCTGCTGTTCCGGGCGGATGCAGCCAACTCCTTCTACCTGACGCTGACCCGCGGCTTTCGCGCGCCGCAGGCCGCGGAACTCTATCGCCTGCAGGCGGGACAGAACGTCGCCGACCTCGATTCCGAAACCATCGACAGCATGGAACTCGGCTGGCACCACCGGACTGCGCATCTGGATGTGTCTGCTGCCGCATGTGCCATGCACAAGGATGACTACATCCTGCAGGACTCCAACCGCTACAACGTGAGCGACGGCGA
>JAHDYN010000414.1 GCA_023383735.1 Gammaproteobacteria bacterium
CGCGCGCAAGCGAGATCGATGGTGTCATAGCCGACACCGAAGTTGGCGATGAGCTCGAGCCTGGGGAGTGCGGTCATGAGCTCCGCCGATGCGCCGGTGAATGCATCGGTGGCAAGGGCTCGCAGGCGGGGGGCCAGCCTGCGCAGCAGGGCTGCCGGATCTGGGCTGTCCCAGTATCGATGCACGTTGATTTCCGGTGCCAGCTGGTCGGCAAGCGGGGCCAGCCAGGGACCGAGCAGTAAGACCTCGTCTTGCATCTCTTCGGCTCCTGCGACGCCGCCATAGAGTCGGGTTATGGCGCTGCCACCAAGAGTAGGCGAGCCGGCGCCGCAGCCTGCGCTATCCTGTCAGCGACCATGCTGTTCGTGTATTGCGAATTATAGGAAAGATGGACGATGAGCAAAGCAAAGAAGGATTACAGGAAGTGGGCGAAAGAGGGCATTCGCGGTTTCGAGAACATCCTGATGCCGTCGTTCACACCGGATCTCGGCGCGCTTGATCCGGCCGGTATCCGCCTCGACGTGCGCCGCAGCATTGAACACGGTTTCTTTTCGGTATTTGCCGTACCGCTCGGACTCAATCGCGAGGAGCGGCGCGAATTCTTCCGGATCTGCACGGATGAGGCCGCTGGTCGCATCAAGGTCGGCAGCCCGCTGATTGCACCCGATGAAGCCTCACAGCATGCCTATCTCGACGACTGCGCCGAGATGAAGCTCTCGCATGTGCTGGCGCATCCCTGGCACACATGGCGGCCCGATACGGCCGATGACCTGTACAGCTTCTATCGCGGTGTCAGCGACTACACGGATCTGGCCGTCGAGTTGTGGGCCACCGATGGCTGGCAGTGCCAGCACCTGCACCCCAGCAACGTGGTCGTCGATGTCTATGACCGCGTTGCCGACCTGCCCAATGTCGTTGCGGTAAAACTGATGACCACGCTTGATCTGCCGGTGGTGTACGAGCTTTGCGAGCGTCTCAGCGACCGTCTGCTCGTGGCCGGTGTGCATCTCGGTATTGCACCCCTGCTGGTCAAGCATTACGGCATGCAGTGGAGCGGCGCATGGACCGTGGAAGCGCTGCAGTCACCGGAGCAGCGCAACGTTGTGGACTACCTGAACCTGCTCGTCGAGGGGCGTGACAAGGAAGCCCTGGCGATCTACTGGAAGATCAAGCCGGCCTACGATGCGCTTTACGCACTGATGGCGCCCATGCTGCCCAAGGGCGTGCATCCCTTCACGCATCTCAAGTACTACCAGTGGTGCATGGGTGGCAACGGCGGATTGTTGCGTGAAGCCGAAGATCCGAACGAGCGCGAATTTCCACTGCGGCCCGATGAGCGTGCGCATATCCGCAAGGGTTACCAGTCGATCGGCCTGTCACCCACGGCCGACCCCGACGAGGTGTTTGTGGTCGGGCGTGCTGCCTGGAAGAGCGGTGCGCGGGCTGCCGACATGCCGGTAAAGCACACTTATACGGTCTAGTCCTGCTGCAGGGTTTCGGCGATCCTCAGGCGCAGCATGTCGCCGGTGAAGTCGCAGGAATAGCCTGTCAGTGCATCGCACATGTACTTCGCGGCCAGGTACTCGCGGGTCACGCCATAGCCACCGAGGATCTTGACCGCGTTCTGCGCCGTCTTGATGGCGACATCCACCGCATAAAGCTTCGAGCCCATGCCCTTGATGCCGGCCGAGGGGTCACGGCGTTCAGCGGCATTGAGCGCATCCCACGTCAGCAGGCGTGCGGCCTGGGTCTCGACTTCCATGTCGGCAAGCATCAGGGCGATCGCCTGGTGCGCGATGAGCGGTTTGCCGTAACTGCGCCGCTGCTTCGCGTAATCCAGCGCATAGTGATAGGCGCCACGAGCCAGTCCGACAAACTGTGCGCCGAGGCCCAGACCCAGCACGGCACCGAGTATGGCGAGTGCGCCACCTTCCCCGCCGATCAGGTTTCCGGCGGGTACGCGCACGTTGTCGAACAGCAGTTCGGCGTGATGCCCGGCGCGCATGCCGATCATGTGCGT
>JAHDYN010000415.1 GCA_023383735.1 Gammaproteobacteria bacterium
CTGCCGCCTGGGCAGACAGCAGCGGTGAAGGCGATATCGGGCGCCTGGCCATCACCGGATTCTGCTGGGGCGGACGTTTTGCCTGGGTGTACTCGGCCCACAATCCAGCGGTGCGCGCCGCGGCTGCCTGGTATGGACGGCTGCTGGCCACCGGCCCCGGTGTGCTGACGGATATCGGCGAGGGGCGCACCTACCCGCTCAGCGTGGCGGACAAGCTGCACGGCCCGGTGCTGGGCCTGTACGGTGGCAAGGACGGCAGCATTCCGCAGGACACGATCCGGCAGATGCGCGAGGCGCTGGCTGCGGCGAAGGATCCCTCGGAGATCGTGGTTTATCCTGATGCCGCCCACGGGTTTCATGCCGACTACCGCGCCGCGCTCTATAACGAAGCAGCGGCCCGGGATGGCTGGCAGCGGATGCTCGACTGGTTTGCCAGGTACGCGGGCGGGAAACAGGCGAACACGGCGTTTCTTCTCTAGAATCCGCTCACAACAAACAATAATCGCCAGCGATCCGGGAGTCCTTATATATGAGCAGCAATGCAAACAGCGCCAGCTTGCCAGTCAGCGTGGTCGTGATCGGCGCCAAAAGCCTGGACGCCTCGCTCGAATTCTACGCAGGCACCCTGGGGCTGACGGTTGCCGAGGAGCGCACCTGGCAGGGCGCCGACTTCGAGCGCTACTGGAAAGTGCCGGCGGGCACGAAGGCACGATGTGCATTCCTCGGGCACGGTGCCGATCCGGTGGGCCGCATCCAGCTCATGGAGTTCGATGCGCCGAACCGGAAACTTGCCCGGCCGCCGGAGATACGCCGGGCCACGGGCCTCTTTAACCTCAATATCTACGCCAGCGACATCGAGAAGGATTATGCGCGGCTGACGGCGCAGGGCTTCAATTTCTGGAGCGAGCCGGCGCGCAACAATTTCGGCCCGGCGGTGGGCGAAACGCTGGAGGCTGCCTTTGACGGGCCCGATGGCGTGGTGATCAACCTGATCCAGCTGCTCTCTGACGATCCGAAGACGGTGATCGGGCACATCGTCAAGTTCATCGCCGAGTATGGCCGTACACCCACCGGCTTTACCTCGGTGGTCACGACGGCGCATGGTGTGGCCGACATGGAGAAGGCGCTGGCCTTCTATCGCGGGCCGCTGCACATGACGCTGTTCATCGAATCCGTACTCAAGGGCCCGGTGACGAACCGCGCCCTGTGCCTGCCCGAGCACTGCGAGACCCGCAGCGTGATCGTTCAGGGCGATCACGAGTACGGCAAGATTGCCCTGGCGACCCCGATGAACTACGAGGTGAAGAGCCTGATCCCCGAGGCCGTACCGCCCAATATCGGTTACCTGGCCCAGTCGTTTCAGGTGTCCGATCTGGCCGAGACCGCGCGGGCCAGTGCGGCCGTGGGCGCGGAAGTATTCTCGGGCCCGATGGAGATCGATCAACCCGGCCGTGGCAAGTGCAGGTCCATGGTCGTTCGCAACCCGGGGAGCGGGGCGCTGCAGGAGCTGTTCCAGGCCCTGTAGATTCGCTGAGCCGGCCGACGCGCTGTACCCCCGCATACCAGTAGGAGCAACAAAACGTGAAGCAGAATGAACCCGTCTCGAAGATCATGTCGTCGAACCTCAAGACCATCCACACCGGGCAAAAGCTCAGCGAGGTCCGGCGCCTCCTGACCGAGAATCCCTTTGATCACGTGCCCGTCGTCAGCGGCGACAAGCTTGTCGGGATACTCAGCTCGGCCGACCTGATGCGCCTGACCTTCGACGCAGGAAATACCGACCCGCGTTCCATGGATGCCGTCCTCGACAGCCAGTTCACGATCGAGGGGACGATGACGAAAGACCCGGTGACGATCAGGGGCGGTGACACGATCCGCGAGGCAGCGGAGCTTCTGGTAAAGAGCGCCCGTCACTCGCTTCCGGTCCTGACGGAAAGCGGCAAACTCGTCGGGATCGTGACCAGCACAGACCTGATCAACTATTTGCTGGAGCAGTACTAGGCCCTGGCGACCAGGGC
>JAHDYN010000416.1 GCA_023383735.1 Gammaproteobacteria bacterium
GTTTCGAGTTCGCCACGGACGGGTGCCTCGCACGGCACCTGCTGCAGGGCAAACGGGATTGATGTGCGTTCCAATAACAAGCTGTACATCCTTGTTTAAAAACAGATTTACCCTGAGGTCTGCTGCCAGTGCACTGGCCGTCTGCAGCATTGGACGCTGGCCGCAATACAAATCAATCGCCGCACAAACCGGAATCCGATTGATTTCCGCTGTGGCCAGCGTCCAATGGCGTAACAGGGCCCTGCAGGCGTGACCGCAATCGTGATGGAGAGCACAGAACTCGTGGCGGCGATGCTGAAGGGCGACGAACGCGCCTTCAGCGCGTTCTTCGACAGCTACTTCCCGCGCGTCTATCGCTTTGCGCTGCCGCGCCTGGGCGGCGACGCCGATGCAGCCGCCGAGGTGGTGCAGGCGACGCTGGTCAAGGCCATGCGCAAGCTGGCCGATTTTCGTGGCGACGCCTCGCTGTTCACCTGGGTTTGCCAGATCTGCCGGCATGAAGTGGTGGACTGGCTGCGCGCGCAGCGCCGCCATGCCGACAAGATCGTGCTGATGGAAGACAGCCCGGAACTGAAGGCCGTGGTCGAGTCGATCGCCGCGCCCGGGATGGAAGAACCCGCTGCGCATTACAGCCAGGCCGAAACGAGACGACTGATCCGCTCGGTGCTCGATCGCCTGCCGCCGCGCTATGGCGATGCGCTGGAGATGAAGTACGTCGAAGGTCTGTCGGTGGAAGAGATCGGTGTCGAGCTGGGTATCGGCACGACCGCGACACAGTCGCTGCTGGCGCGGGCGCGGGTGGCTTTTCGCGATGCGCTGGAATCGGTGTTTGGCGCAGCGGCACAGGATGTACTGGCGAGCCTGTCCTGAGGACGGGCCCGTATCGGGGGATGATGAACATGATGCAAAAAAACGATGAAGCGATGCGCCCGGGCGAGGAAGAATCGCTGGCGGCATTGTTGCGCGATGCAGGCCCGCGCGCCGAACCGCCGCCGGAAGTCGCACGACAGGTACGCGCGGCGGTCGAGGCCGAGTGGCGTGCGGTGGTGGCAGCCCGGCAGCCGCTGGTGCGACCGGCCCTGCGACCCGCAGGCCGGTCCCGAGCCCGGCAGTGGCCGGCTTTGGCCCTCGCGGCGAGCCTGGCGGTGGCTGCCATCGGTGCCTGGTTTGCCTTGCCGCTGCTGAACCAGCCGGCAGTCCCGCTGGCCACACTCAGTCGGGTCAGCGGCGCGGTCGAAGCAGGTTCCGGCAACGAGTGGCAGCCCGCCACGCTCCGGCAGTCGCTGACGGCCGGGCAGGGTATTGTCACCGGTCCGCAGGGTCGTGCTGCCCTGAAATTGCGCGATGGCGTCACCCTGCGCCTGGACACGGATACGCGCATCGCGCTGCTCAGCCCGGAACGGATTGTCGTCAAGCGCGGTGCCGTCTATCTGGATGCCGGTCAGCACAGTGCGGTTGCCGATCCGCTGGTGATCGAGTCGCGCTTTGGCACCACGCGGCACCTGGGTACCCAATACGAAGTGCGGGTTGCGTCCGAGGCCATGGTGGTCAGCGTCCGCGAGGGCCGGGTGGAGGTTTCCGGCACCGGGCTGGCGACACAGGCGCAGGCTGGCGAACAGTTGCTGGTGAAGGCCAACGGCAGCATGCAACGCCAGACCGTGGCGCGCAGCGCGGCGCTCTGGGACTGGACGCAGGAAGTGACGCCGCCCTTTTCGATCGAGCAGCGCACACTGCCGTAGTTTCTGGCATGGAGTGCGCGCGAGACCGGCCGGGAGGTCGAGTTTGCATCGCCGGAACTGCAGTCATCGGCAGCCGGGATCGTGCTGCGCGGTTCGATCGCCGGCCTGCGTCCCGATGCCGCACTGGCTGCCGTGATGGCGACCACGCCGCTCGAATACACCGCGGACCGGAGCCTGATCGTCGTCCAGGCGCGTTAGCGGCCGGTCGTCATCCAGTCGCGTATCGCCCGGCGCCGGGCGATTAAAATCCGCCGTGCTAACAACGCTGCGCCGG
>JAHDYN010000417.1 GCA_023383735.1 Gammaproteobacteria bacterium
TCCAGCAGTGCGGCGGGCACCTCGGCCGGTGCCGCAGCGACCAGGATCGCATCGAACGGCGCCTGGCCGGGCCAGCCCTGAAAACCATCGCCATGCCGGTAACGGATATTGCCGAAGCCCAGATCGTTGAGGCGGGTACGCGCTGCCCGCTGTATGTCCGCAAGACGCTCGATCGTGAAGATCTGTCGTGCAAAGGGCGAAAGCACGGCAGTCTGGTAGCCACAGCCGGTACCCACCTCCAGCACCTTGCCGAGCGGTGGCCCGCTGCCGCCGGTGGATGGAGGCAGCAGCGCCTGCGTCATCAATGCCACCACCCAGGGTTGCGAAATGGTCTGCCCCTGCCCGATGGGCAGCGCCGTGTCCTCATAGGCGCGACTGGCGAGCGCCTCGTCCACAAACAGGTGGCGCGGCACACTGCGGATGCGTTCAAGCACCGCGGGATTGCTGATGCCGTTGTCACTGAGTCGCTGCACCAGCCGCTCGCGGGTGCGCGCCGAGGTCATGCCGATACCCCGTGTTGTGGGCCGACCGGTCACCCGGGCAACCAGCCGGCCAGGAGTTCGAGCCTCGAACTGTGTGTCAGGTCGAGTTGCAGGGGTGTCACGGAAACGTAGCCGTGCTCGATGGCATGGAAATCCGTGCCCGGGCCCGCGTCCTGGCCTTTTCCGGCCGCGCCGACCCAGTAGATGATCCGGCCCTTGGGATCACGCGCCTGCACGACCCGCTCGGAGCGATGCCGGTAACCGAGCCGTGTGGCCTGAAAACCCCTGATCTCCGCCCAGGGCACATCCGGCACATTGATGTTCAGGATGGTGTCCGAAGGCAGCGGCGCAGCCGTGAGCTGCTGGAACAGCGTGCGGATGGCCTGCCCTGCCGTATCGAAATGCCGGTGTTCGCCGACCAGCGACACGGCGATTGCCGGCAGGCCGAGAAAGCGTCCCTCGACCGCCGCCGCGACGGTACCGGAATACAGCACGTCATCACCGAGGTTGGCGCCGTGATTGATGCCGGCGATGACCATATCGGGCTCGTGCTCGAGCAGGCCGGTGATCGCCAGATGCACGCAGTCTGTCGGCGTGCCGTTGACGTAATGTATACCCTCGCGGGTACGGCCGACCCGCAGCGGCATCTCCAGGGTCAGGGAGTGGCTGGCACCGCTCTGGTTGCGATCCGGTGCCACCACCGTGATTTCCGCCAGATCCGACAGGCTCAAGGCAAGTGTGGCAAGGCCATCGGCCAGATGGCCATCGTCGTTACTGAGCAGCAAGCGCATTGTTGTTGGAAGCCGTGCGAAAATGGAATGCTAATGCATAGTGCCCGACCAGAGGAATCCCGGTGACCCCCAGCGGTGGAAAAAAGCCAGATTCTGACCCGGATGCCGGCCTCTCCTTCAGTGAACTGGTCGGCCCGGTGACGCCACTCAAGGTGCGCGGACGAGTCAGCACGAAAAAGCCGCCCCCGCCGCCCCGCGCACGCTTCAGGGAGGCTGACGAAAGAGCGGTGCTTGACGAGTCGATTGCAGGCGGTCCGTCCGAGCCGCCGATATCCGCCAGCGACGAGATCAGCTTCCGGCGCAAGGGGGTACCGGTTTCGGTGCTGAAAGACCTGCGCAGCGGGAAGTACGCGATTCAGGAAGAACTCGACCTGCACGGCATGAACACCAGCCAGGCGCGCGCGGCGCTGCGACAGTTCATGAACGAGCTGCTGATGAGCGACACTCGCTGCGTGCGCATCATCCATGGCAAGGGCTTGCGTTCGGGACCGCGCGGCCCGGTACTCAAGGGCAAGGTCGTCACCTGGTTGCCGCAGTGGGATGAGGTACTGGCCTACGTGACTGCACCCGAAAACAATGGCGGCACCGGCGCGGTATATGTGTTGCTGGCGCGCTGACTGAAAAGACAGCGGCCGGCTTGAAGCCGGCCGCTGCGCCGGGGGGGACAGGCAGGAGGACTCCTTCGAAAATCACTCAGCGGGGGGCAGTATCACCGCATCGATCACATGGATCACGCCGT
>JAHDYN010000418.1 GCA_023383735.1 Gammaproteobacteria bacterium
GGGGTGGACGATGCCGCTGTCCGGGTCGGTGAAAGGGCTGCTCGAACTCGCGGGAACCACTGTCTCGTCGTTGAATTTCAGGAAGGCCGTGGCCGCCGGTCCGGTGGTCTGGTCCTGGTACTCGGCACGGAACTTCAGGCTGAAGCTGTCCGTGAGCTGGGATTTTGCCGTCAGCGCAAGTCCGTATCCCTCATCGTCGCCGAGGCTGTCACCGGTGATGGTGTTGTCGTAGAAGCCCGGCTCATCCCAGACTGCAGCATTGAAGCGCAGGCCGAGCTTGTCGCCGAACACCGGTCCGCTCAGACCGAGCGTGGCGCTGTATTGCTCGTCGCCGTTCGCATCTGCGGAGACACTGGCTTCGAACTCGTCGGAAGGATCCTTGGTGATGTACTGGATGGCGCCGGCGAAGGCACTGCGTCCGTACAGGGCCATCTGCGGGCCCTTGACGACCTCGATGCGCTCGATATCCACGAGCCGGGTGTTGAGCAACACGCCGCCGCCTGAGCTGCTGATGGCTTCCGTCGAGACGTCGATGCCGTCGACCAGCACGGCGACATTCTGCCGCCCGCGGGTCGGTGACAGACCGCGGATCGTGATGCGGGTGTCGCTTCTGGATGCGCCTTCGTCAAACTCGACCGATGACAGGTTCTTGGTGATGTCGCCGATGCTGCTGATCGCCTTGCGGTCGATCTCGGCTGCACTGATCGCGTTGACCGCAATCGGCACCTCCTGCAGGCTCTCTTCCCGTTTTCGCGTCGTGACGATGACTTCCTCGATCTGGGCCCAGCCGGTTACCGGCAGCGTGAACAGTGCCGGACTGCTGACAAGCGATGCGACGACTGCCAGCGTGCAGCTGCGACGAGAAATGGTCATGGTCTTCCCCCTCAAAATCCTGTCAGGACCCGTTGCGACTGTCGGTGGTCGTGCGGGCCGTGTTATCCGCTCAAAGATAGCTGCTGCAAGTCGCTGTAGCAAAAGGAATCTGCATCCACAGCGTCGTTGACCGTATGTTGACCTGGTGTTCACGAACGGATCGCCCTCGACCCGAATCTAGCATAAGGTCTGCTTTTTCCATCGCCCTGGAGCGGTCACGCATGCGCGAGCTGTTGCACCAGTTCATGAATCGCCGGATCTCCCGCCGCAGCTTTGGCAAGGGACTTGCGGCGCTCGGTCTCAGCGCCGCAGCCGTCGAGTCGGTCGTGCACGATCTTGCCCTGGCCCAGCAGCCGCCACCGGCCGACGGCGTGCCGTTTACCGGCACCGGCGCCGAGGTGCTGGTCGAAACCCTGCGTGCTGCCGGGGTGCGCCATGTGTTCGGCACCAGCGCCACCGGCATGTCGGCGTTTTTCGATGCGCTCACCCTGCGGCCAGACCCGCAGATGATCCTCGCACTGGCGGAGTCCCAGGCGACCAGCATGGCGCATGGCCATGAGCTCGCGACGGGCCGGACCTCGGTGGTGATCGTACCGGGCGTGGCCGTGCCGAGCACCATGAACAACCTCTACAACGCCTGGAAGGATCGCTCCTCGATCCTGGTGCTGGCCGACGGCACCAGCAATTACTTCGAGGGCCGCAACGGTTTCCAGCAGATGGATAACTGGCTGGAGTCCATGGTGGCCTTCACCAAGTGGCGCTGGGAGTTGCGCAACGAACGGCAGATCGCCGAGATGATCCGCCGCGCCCTCAAGGTCGCCGCCACGCCGCCCGGCGGTCCGGTGCATGTGCGCATGTCGCTTGACCTGCTGGGCATGAAGAACGTCACGCAGACCATCTACCCGCAGGCCCGCTTCAACGTGCCGCTGGAAATGCGGCCCAAGCCCGAGCTGATCGAGCAGGCGGCCCGGTTGCTGATCGAGGCGAAGTCACCGATGTTGTGCGCCGGCGCCGAGGTCACCCGCGCCGATGCCGGTGACGAACTGCTCAGCCTCGCTGAAATGCTCGGCGCACAGGTAGCGCAGGGCTACAGTGTGTACAACGACTTTCCGTTCCGTCATCCGCTGTTCGCC
>JAHDYN010000419.1 GCA_023383735.1 Gammaproteobacteria bacterium
GCTCGGCACGGTCACCGACCCGATCAGCAACGAACAGAACCTGATCTATACGCCGCTGGACGGGCGGGTCATCGGCATGGCGCTCAACCAGATGGTGATGCCGGGGTTCGCCACCTTCAATCTCGGCATCGCAGCCAGTGCCGTGCCGGATGAGTCGCTGAGCGCAGCACCGGATGCCCTGGCCGACGACCGTCCCGAGGAATAGCCGCGACGCGCCTACGGCGGTGGCGCAATCACGCCGGCCTTGCTGAGCATGGCCTCGGCCCAGCTGAGCGCCAGCCTGACCCGCGGTGAACCCAGCCGGTGCGCCTCGCCGAGACTGACCCAGCGGTACTCGCTGTGCTCCGGGCGCCCGGTATCCGGGCTCGGCAGCAGCTCGACCGCCGCCTGTGCAGTACGCGCCAGATAGTAGCGGGCGATCTTGCCGCGGTTGTAGGGCCCGGTATCCACATAGATCTCGCCCCAGGGAAACTCGAGCTCGCTGATGCTCGACTCCTCGCACACTTCGCGCCGGGCGGTCTGCAGATGGACCTCGCCAGCCTCCATGAGGCCCTTCGGAAAATCCCAGTGCCGGAACACGCGCAACATCAGTACGCGCAATCCATCCGGCGTTTCACGCAGCACGATGGCACCGCAGGATACCGGCCCCGCCCTGCGGCTCTTGCCTGCTTGATGCCGTGTGGACGACATGCTCAGGCCCGGTCCCGCAGCACTGCAACGGGCGGCTCACTGACCGCGCGGCGCGTTGCCAACGTACCGGCAACACCGACGATCAGCGCGCCGGCCAGCAGCCCGAGCGGCCACAGCAGCGGGCTTACCCCGTATTCCAGCTTGAAAGCGTAGTGGGCCAGCGCCCAGCCCAAGGCCGTGGCGCCGAATGCAGCGAGCATTCCGGACAGGCTGCCGAGGGTCAGGAACTCGACGGCGACACCCTGCAGGATCTTGCGCCGCGCAGCGCCGAGCGTATGCAGGATTGCACTCTCGAAGCGCCGCTCGTCACGGGTGATCTGGATGGCGGCGAGCAGCACGACGAGGCCAGCCAGCAGGGTAAAGACAAAGACGTACTGCACGGCCAGCGCCGCGCGGTCGATCACCGAGCGCACCTGCGCGAGGATCACCTCGAGATCGATCACCGTCACGCCGGGAAACTCGCGCACCAGCCGGCCCAGCACCTTTACCCGGTCGGGCGGCACATAGACGCTGGCCAGATAGGTCTGCGGCAGTTCAGCGGCCAGCCCCGGCGACAGCACGACGAAGAAATTCGGCTGGAAGGAATCCCATTCGACGCTGCGCAAACTGGTCACCGGCGCCTCGATGTCTTCGCCCGCCACGTTGAAGCGCAGGGTATCGCCCAGACCGATGCCGAGGCTCTCGGCGAGCCTGGCATCCAGCGACACCTGGGGCGGTCCGGCATAGTCACTGCCCCACCACTTGCCATCGGTGATGGTATTGCTCGCCGACAGCACGCCGGTCCAGGTCAGGTTGGACTCGCGCTGGAGAAATGCGCTGCCCTGGCCGCTCACGGCCCGGTATTCAGACGCCGGCTGGCCGTTGATGCTGGCGAGGCGACCGCGGATCAGCGGCAGGGCCGTCACATCGCGACCGATCTCGTTGCGGAAAAAGGCGCGCAAGCCAGGCAACTGGTCGGGCTCGATATTGATCATGAAGTGGTTCGGCGCGGTTTCCGGCAGGGTCTGCTCCCAGGTCGCGAGGATGTCGTTGCGCACCACGCCGAGCAGCAGCAGCACCATCAGGCTCAGGCCGAAGGCCACGATCTGCACGATGCTTTCCGGTCCGCGCCGCGCGATGTTGGCCAGACCGTAGCGCCAGGCGATGCCGGCCGCGCCGCGAAAACGTCCGAGGCCCTTTACCAGCAGCCAGCCGATGCCACCGGTAATCAGCGCCATGCCCACCAGGCCACCAGCGATCAGCCCGACCAGCAGCGCATCCCTGACGATGACGAACACCAGTGCCGCGATGGCCGCGAGTGCCGTGCCGT
>JAHDYN010000420.1:0-242 GCA_023383735.1 Gammaproteobacteria bacterium
GCCGGGGACCTCGGGCTTTGTCGGCGAGTTCCTGGTGATCCTCGCCAGCTTCAAGGCCGGGTTCTGGTATGCCTTCCTGGCGTCGATGACCCTGATCCTGGGCGCGGCGTATACGCTGTGGCTGGTCAAGCGCGTCGTGTTCGGCGCAGTGGCCAATGCCGGCGTGGCGAGCCTCGTCGATATTTCCGCCCGGGAGATGCTGATCCTGTTCCTCGTGGCCGGTGGCGTACTGTGGCTGGGCA
>JAHDYN010000420.1:252-1996 GCA_023383735.1 Gammaproteobacteria bacterium
TCCGCGAGCATCGACCATCTGGTCACGCAGATCACGCAGTCAAAGATCCAGGCGGCGCTATGAACAGTACACTCATGCAATGGTCGGTCCTGATGCCGGAGATCGTGCTGGCCACCGGTATCTGCGTTCTGCTGATCGTCGATCTCTTCGTGCGTGACAGTGCGCGTGACCTCACTTACCTGCTGGCGATATTCCTGCTGGCTGGCGTGGCATGGGTATTGATCGGCACCAGTCCGGACCACACCGTGCAGCTTGCGTCGGGCGGCGCATACGTTGCCGACGGGCTGGCCCGCGTGCTCAAGCTGTTCGCCGTTACCGCCGTGGCAACAGTGTTCCTGTATTCGCGGCCCTGGCTCCGCAGCCGGAGCCTGCATTTCGGCGAGTACTACGTGCTGGGCCTGTTTGGCCTGCTCGGCATCATGGTGCTGGCTTCCGGTTACAGTCTGCTGGTCAGCTATATAGGGCTGGAGATCCTGTCGCTCAGCCTGTATGCGCTGGTGGCCTTCGATCGCGATTCAGCGCGCTCGGCCGAGGCCGCGATGAAGTACTTCGTTCTGGGTGCGATTGCCTCCGGCACGCTGCTTTACGGCATGTCGCTGGTATATGGCATTACCGGCACCCTGCAGATCGCCGAGTTGCAGACAGCCATCGCCGTGCAGTCCGAAGTGGTGGGGCTCTGGGTGGGCCTGGGATTCATGGTGGTCGGCGTGGCCTTCAAGTTCGGCGCGGTTCCGTTTCACATGTGGGTGCCGGATGTCTATGACGGTGCCCCCACACCCGTCACCCTCTTTATCGGCACGGCACCCAAACTCGGTGCCCTGGCGCTGGCGGTCCGCCTTCTGGTGGAGGGCTCCGCGGGTCTCGCCTCCTTCTGGGAGCCGATGCTGGCAGCACTCGCGGTCCTGTCGCTGGTGCTGGGCAATGTGGCGGCCATCGCCCAGACGAACATCCGGCGCATGCTTGCCTACTCCACGATTTCGCATGTCGGGTTCATCCTGCTCGGCCTGGTATCCGGCAGTCCAGCCGGTGTACAGGCTGCACTGTTCTATACCATCGTGTATGTGATCATGGCCGCCGGCGCTTTCGGCTTTCTCGTCATGCTGGGCAGCCGTGGCCAGGACGTGACCGAGCTGGACGATCTGCGCGGCTTGTGGGAAAGAAGCCCGTGGTTCACCCTCATGATGGTGCTGCTGATGATCAGCATGATCGGCGTGCCGCCGCTGGCCGGTTTCTATGCCAAGTGGTGGGTCCTGGCAGCCCTGCTGAATTCGGGCTACGTGGGCCTCGCCGTCGTCGGGGTGCTGACCTCGGTGATCGGTGCCTTTTACTACCTGCGGGTGATACGCCTGATGCTGTTTGACAACGGCGGTGCCGCCACCACGGCTGGCCTGCCACTGGACCTCCGGGTAGTGCTGAGCGTCAATGCCTTGCTGCTGCTCGGTATCGGCCTGTTCCCGGACCGCTTGCTGGAGCTCTGCGCGCATGCCGCGGCGCTGATCTGATCCGGCCGTAATCTGGCCCGGCCCCGGGCGGTTGCCTCACTCGACCGAAATGGCTACCATGCACAGCTGCGCTGGTGCGGGGTGGAGCAGTCTGGCAGCTCGTCGGGCTCATAACCCGAAGGTCGTAGGTTCGAATCCTACCCCCGCTACCATTTATCGCTGGAAATGGCCCCGCGCGGGGCTTTGTTTTTTTCTGCGGTATTGCACGGCGACGGCCCGCACCCGGGCGGCAGGGAAGATGG
>JAHDYN010000008.1:0-9361 GCA_023383735.1 Gammaproteobacteria bacterium
ATCCCCTTTCTGGGACGTGTTGTTTTCGTCGTGTGCAAGCAGCTTGGTCGTGCGGCGCACATACTTGCTGTACCGCGGATGCTTGACGAGCCGCTCGACAACAACAGCGATGGTCTTCTGCATGCTGTTGCTGACCACCGTGCCGGTCAGCGTCCGGATCCGCGCGGAATCAGTCGCCTGGCTGCTCACGCTATCGCTCATGCCGCACCGCCGGTCTTGCTCTTGTTGCTCTGCTCAGTCATCAGTGTCTTTATCCGCGCTATGTTTTTCCGCACCTTGGCGAACTGATCCGGCTTGCTCAGCTGACCGGTGGCACGCTGCATGCGCAGGTTGAACTGCTCCTTGCGCAGGCCCAGCAGCTCCTCGCCCAGCTGGGCTTCGGTTTTCTTGCGCAGGTCGGAAAGCTTCATCGCCTAAATCCCCAATTACCGGACGTTCAAACAACGTGCCGGCTGACAAACGTGGTCGCCACAGGCAGCTTCGATGCCGCCAGCCGGAAGGCCTCGCGGGCGATCGCCTCGGTGACGCCTTCCATCTCGTAAAGCACCGTGCCGGGTTGCACCTGGGCGACCCAGAACTCGACATTGCCCTTGCCGCTGCCCTGCCGGACTTCCAGCGGCTTGGCAGTAACAGGCTTGTCCGGAAATACCCGGATCCAGACCTTGCCGCCGCGCTTCACGTAGCGGGTCATGGCCCGGCGTGCCGCCTCGATCTGACGGGCAGTCAGCCGGCAGCGGTCGGTGGCCTTCAGTCCATACTCGCCAAAAGCGACGGTATTGCCGCGCTGGGCGAGGCCGCGGTTACGGCCCTTGAACTGCTTTCTGAACTTGGTGCGTTTTGGCTGCAACATGTTTGGTCAATTCCCTAACGCGCCGCCACAGACGGAGCTGCCGCTTCTTCTGGCGCGACTTCCTGCCGGTCGAATACTTCGCCGCGGAAAATCCAGACCTTTACCCCGATGACGCCATAGGTCGTCATCGCTTCTGCCAGTGCATAATCGATATCCGCGCGGAAGGTATGCAGTGGCACCCGCCCTTCCCGCGTCCACTCGGTACGCGCGATCTCTCCGCCATTCAGACGTCCGGCAACCTGCACCTTGATGCCCAGCGCACCCAGACGCATGGTGTTCTGCACGGAGCGCTTCATGGCCCGCCGGAACATCACACGCCGCTCGAGCTGCTGCGCGATGCCCTCGGCAACCAGCTTGGCATCGAGCTCGGGCTTGCGGATCTCGGCGATGTTGATCCGCACATCGTTGACCGGCATTTTCAGCAGCTTGGCCACCTGTGCGCGCAAACCTTCGATGTCCTCGCCCTTCTTGCCGATGACCACACCGGGCCGTGCGGTGTGGATGGTGATGTGCGCCTTGCGTGCCGGGCGCTCGATCAGGATCTTGCTTACCGAGGCTTCCTTGAGCTTCTTCTTCAGAAACTCGCGGATCTTGTAATCCATCGCAACGTAATGCGGGAACGTGCGCTGGTCGGCGTACCACTTGGACGACCAGTCCCGAGTGATGCCGAGCCGGATACCGATCGGATTGACCTTTTGTCCCATGCTGCTATTCGTCCGCGACTTGTATGGTGATATGACTGCTGCGCTTCTGGCGAGGCGAAGCCCGACCCTTCGCGGAAGCGCGAAACCGACGCAGTCGCGGCGCTTCGTTCACGAAGACGGTGGATACCTTCAACTCGTCGATATCCGCCGCATTGTTGTGTTCTGCGTTGGCGATGGCCGAATCCAGCACCTTCTTCAGCAGGAGGGCACCCTTCTTGGGCATCAACTCCAGGATCTGCCGGGCACCGGCAACCGACTTGCCGCGAATGGCATCGGCCACCAGCCGGCATTTCTGCGGCGAGATACGCGCGTACTTCAATGTCGCTGAAACCTGCATATCCGGATCCTCAACCTGCAGCCTTGGTCTTCTTGTCACCCGAGTGACCCTTGAAGGTCCGGGTTACGGCGAACTCGCCGAGCTTGTGGCCGACCATGTTCTCGGTGATCAGCACCGGGATGTGGTCACGCCCGTTGTGGATGGCGATGGTGAGCCCGACCATTTCCGGCAGGATCGTCGAACGCCTCGACCAGGTCTTGATTGGCCGGCGATTGTTGGCGCCAACGGCGGCCCTGACCTTGTTGGCCAGGTGCAGATCGATAAACGGCCCCTTTTTTACGGAACGTGCCACGATTCAAATCCTTTGACGGTACCTGTCGTTACTTCTTGTCGCGCCGACGCACGATCATTCCGGCAGTACGCTTGTTGTGCCGGGTCTTGTAGCCCTTGGTCTTTACGCCCCACGGCGTGACGGGATGGCGACCACCGGAGGTCTTGCCTTCGCCACCACCATGCGGGTGATCCACCGGATTCATGGCAACGCCACGGACCGTCGGACGGATTCCGCGCCAGCGCTTTGCACCGGCCTTGCCGTACTTGCGCAGGTTGTACTCTTCGCGACCAACTTCGCCGATCGTCGCGCGGCACTCCACGTGTATCTTGCGCATCTCGCCCGAACGAAGACGCACTGTCGCGTAAGTTCCCTCGCGGGCCACGATCTGGATACTGGTACCGGCAGAACGCGCGAGCTGCGCACCTTTGCCCGGCTTCAACTCCATCGCGTGCACCAGCGTGCCCACGGGGATATTCCGCAACGGCATCGCATTGCCCGGCTTGATCGGTGACTCGCGACCAGAGATGACGCTGTCTCCGGCAGCCAGACCCTTCGGCGCGATGATGTAGCGACGCTCGCCATCAGCGTAGAGCAGGAGCGCGATATGTGCGCTGCGGTTCGGATCGTATTCAATGTGCTCGATTCTGGCCGGAATCCCGTCCTTGTCGCGCTGGAAATCGATGATCCGGTAAAGGCGCTTGTGGCCACCGCCCTTGTGCCGCGTGGTGATCCGGCCATGGCTGTTGCGGCCAGTCGCCCGGCCGATCTGCGTGACCAGCGGCGCATGCGGCTTGCCCTTGTACAGGTCCGGTGTCGTCACCTTGACGACGAAACGTCGCCCGGGGGAAGTTGGTTTTGTTTGCTGGAGTGCCATGGTTTAAGCCTTGGGATCTTTTGATCGAACGTCTTTCTGTACGGGCGCTGTCAGGCGTTCCCGTGAAAATCGATATCCTGGCCCTCTGCCAGGGTTACGTAGGCCTTCTTCCAGTCCTGCCGGCGCCCGAGACTGCGTCCGAGACGCTTCGCCTTGCCAGCCACATTCACGACCTGCACTGCAGTGACCTTGACATCGAACATCAGCTCGACAGCGCGCTTGACCTGCGCCTTGTCGGCATCCCGACGCACCTTGAACACGAACTGCTTGGCGCGCTCTGCAACCCGGCTGCTCTTTTCCGAAAGATGCGGCCCGACCAGTACGGTCATCAGCTTTTCGTTGGCAAGATTGACACTCATGACAGGCGCTCTCCGACAGCCTTGACAGCCGCAGCCGTGGCCAGCACTTTCTCGAAGCGTACGAGTGCGAGCGGGTTCAGACTGCCAACATCGACGACCTCGACCCAGTGCAGGTTCCGGGCAGACAAGCGCAGATTGTCCTTGCACTCGTCGACGAGGATCAGCACACGCTCCAGACCGAAGCCCTGCAGGTAGGCAACCAGATCGCGGGTCTTGGGCCGGGCGATTTCGATGTCATCAACAACGATCAGGCGATCCTGCCGCACCAGTTCCGAGAAAACCGACCGCATTGCGGCCTGATACATCTTCCGGTTGACCTTCTGGCTGTAGTCACGGGGCTTGGCCGCAAAGGCCCGACCGCCGCCGACCCAGATCGGACCGCGAGTGGTACCGGCACGCGCGCGGCCGCTACCCTTCTGCTTGAACGGCTTGCGTCCGCCACCGCGGACTTCAGCGCGGGTTTTCTGCGCCTTGGTTCCAGCCCGGCCACCCGCCATGTAGGCAGTAATGACCTGGTGAATCAGGGCCTCGTTGAACTTGGCGCCAAAAGTGCCCTCGGACACCTCAAGGCTGCCACCGCCATGCATTGCGAGCTTCATCTCTGCCTCAGCCCTTCTTCTTGCGGCTAATCTTCGCGGCCGGCTTGACCACCACGTGCGAACCCGCGTGCCCTGGCACAGCGCCCTTGACCAGCAACAGGTTGCGCTCGGCGTCAACCCGCACTACGGCCAGATTCAGGATGCTGCGGCCGATGTTGCCCAGATGGCCCGACATGCGCTTGCCCTTGAACACGCGTCCGGGCGTCTGGCGCTGGCCGATGGAGCCCGGTACCCGGTGCGACACCGAGTTGCCGTGCGTGGCGTCCTGACCCTGGAAGTGGTGGCGCTTGATGGTGCCGGCGTAGCCCTTGCCGATCGTGGTACCGCGGATATCAACGAGCTGCCCGGCACTGAATGCCTCGACAGTGATCTGCGAGCCCTGAGGATGCGCTGCAGCCTCTTCCTCGCTGACCCGGAACTCCCACAAGCCCTCGCCCGGCTCCGTGCCGGCCTTGGCATATTCACCGGCCAGGGGCTTGCTGACCCGACTCAGCTTTACAGCACCCGTGGTGACCTTGACTGCCGAATAACCGTCGGAGTCGGCCGATTTGACCCGCGTGACGCGGTTCGGCAATGCCTCAATGACGGTGACAGGCACGGACGCGCCATCTTCAGTGAAGATTCGCGTCATTCCGCGCTTTCGCCCTACCAGACCGATGGTCATCTCGCTATACCTTGGTCGCCCCAGCTGACGTCGGTCGGGAAATCCGGGCGGAAGCGGCACCCCACCATCTTCTGGCGAATGCTGCCGTTCCATCGGAGACCCCGAACCCGCGCCGCACGGCGGATTCAACTATTTGTTATGCGGCCCCGTCTGAGGCCACCGCAGCCTATTCAACCTTGATCCCGGGTGGCCAAGTCCGCCTTCCGGACCAGATACCACCGACGCTTTTGCACCGCAGGGAACCTGTCGGCACCTCCCGCGTAGCCGGTTAGTATAACAGTCTTCCGGCGCAGTTCAATTTTCGCTAGTTAAGCTTGATCTGCACGTCGACCCCGGCTGGCAATTCCAGCTTCATAAGGGCATCCACGGTCTTGTCGGTGGGCTCGACGATGTCCATCAGCCGCTTGTGGGTCCGGATCTCGTACTGGTCCCGGGCGTCCTTGTCAACGTGCGGCGAGGTCAACACCGTGAACCGCTCGATCCGGCTGGGCAGCGGTACAGGGCCATGAACCTGGGCACCAGTGCGCTTGGCGGTTTCAACGATCTCGCGTGCCGACGTGTCGAGCAGGCGATGATCAAACGCCTTCAACCGGATCCTGATGTTCTGACTCTTGGCCATTTTCCTTACTACCTTTGCTCTTGCTTTCTTACTTCAGAATTTTCGCGACCACGCCGGCGCCGACGGTACGGCCACCTTCGCGGATCGCAAAGCGCAGACCTTCTTCCATCGCAATCGGGTTGATCAGCGTCACCACCATCTTGATGTTGTCGCCCGGCATGACCATCTCCACGCCCTCAGGCAGCTCGCATGCGCCTGTCACGTCAGTCGTCCGGAAATAAAACTGCGGCCGGTAACCCTTGAAGAACGGGGTATGACGACCACCCTCTTCCTTCGTCAGCACGTACACCTCGGCCTCGAACTGCGTGTGCGGATTGATCGAACCCGGCTTCGCCAGCACCTGGCCACGCTCAACGTCCTCGCGCTTCGTGCCACGCAGCAGTACGCCCACGTTGTCGCCCGCCTGACCGTCATCCAGCAGCTTGCGGAACATCTCCACGCCCGTACAGGTCGTCTTCGTCGTGTCCTTGATGCCGACGATCTCCACTTCCTCGCCAACCTTGATCCGGCCGCGCTCGATACGTCCCGTCACCACCGTGCCGCGACCCGAAATCGAGAACACGTCCTCGATCGGCATCAGGAAGGCACCGTCCACCGCACGTTCCGGCAGCGGAATGAAGCTGTCCATCGCCGCCACCAGCTTCTCGACGCTCTGCGCGCCCATCTCGCCGGTATCGCCTTCCCAGGCCTTCAATGCCGAACCCGTGATCACCGGGGTCGTGTCACCCGGAAACTTGTACATCGACAGCAGTTCACGCACTTCCATCTCCACCAGCTCCAGGAGCTCGGCGTCGTCAACCATGTCCGCCTTGTTCAGGTACACCACGATGTGCGGTACACCGACCTGCCGGGCCAGCAGTATGTGCTCGCGCGTCTGCGGCATCGGGCCATCGGCCGCCGAAACCACCAGGATCGCGCCGTCCATCTGCGCCGCACCCGTGATCATGTTCTTCACGTAGTCAGCGTGGCCCGGGCAGTCAACGTGCGCGTAGTGACGCGCATCGCTCTCGTACTCCACGTGCGCCGTCGCAATCGTGATGCCGCGCGCCTTCTCTTCCGGCGCCTTGTCAATCTGGTCGTACGCGCTCACCTCACCGCCAAACTTCGCCGCCATCACCTTTGTCAGCGCCGCTGTCAGCGTTGTCTTGCCGTGATCCACGTGTCCGATCGTTCCAACGTTTACGTGGGGCTTCGTACGCTCAAATTTAGCTTTCGACATGACCAGCTCTCTCTTCGATCTGTTTGTGCTTCTGTTATAGCCGCAGTCACGGTGTCAGCCGTGCGCGACTTCCCAATCAATCGTCAACCGTCAATGCAGCAACGGGAGCTTCCGAGTATCTCCCGAATACCATCGAGTAGGTGGCACGGCCCTGCGACATGGACCGCAGCGCAGTAGCATAGCCAAACATGCCGGCCAGCGGGACATCTGCGTGCAACAGCTTGCGGTCTCCGCAGTCGTCGATGCCGCTCACAAGGCCGCGACGGCGGGCAATATCCCCGCTGATCTCGCCCATGAAGCAGTCGGGGGTGCTCACCTCGACCTTCATGACCGGCTCAAGCAGCACGGATCCGGCGCGGGCGCAACCCTCCCGAAATGCCATTGAACCGGCCATCCTGAACGCCAGCTCGCTGGAGTCGGTCGCATGATGCGCACCGCCGGTCAGCGTAACCCCGACATCCACAACCGGGTAACCGGCGCTGATGCCGCTCGCCATCTGTTCGCGCACGCCCTGTTCGACGGCTGCAACGAACGCTGCGGGCACGGCCTCGGCTGAAGCCCGATTCTCGAAAACATAACCGCTGCCGCGCGGCAGCGGCCTGATGCGCAACTGGACCTGGGCATACTGCCGCGTGGCACCAGGCTCTGACACGGCGAAGCGGGCTTCCTGTTCGACGCTGCTGCGGGGCGTCTCCAGCCAGGCGATCTGTGGACGACCGACATTGACCGACACATCGAATTCGCGACGCATCCGTTCGGCCATGACCTCCAGATGCAGCTCGCCCATTCCGGCGACTATGGTGCGCCCGGATCCATCCTCGGTACGCACGTGCAAGGAAGGATCTTCCATGACCAGTTGCTGCAGCACCGCGCCGAGGCGCTCCTGGTCGGCTTTGGTCTTGGGCTCCAGGGCGACGGAAATCACCGGCTCCGGGAAGTCGATTTTCTGCAGCGTAATCGGATGGCGTGGATCACACAGGGTATCGCCGGTGCGGGCATCGGCCAGGCCTACTGCAGCGGCTATATCGCCAGCCCGGACCTCGGGGATCTCATCGCGTTCGTTGGCATGCATCTGGACGAGGCGGGCGATCTCTTCGCTGGCACCGGTTGCCGGATTGAGCACCGTATCGCCGACCGAGAGCACACCGGAATACACGCGGAAGAAAGTGAGATTGGCCGTCAGCGGATCGGCGGCAACCTTGAAGGCCAGCGCGGAAAACGGCTCGTCATCGCTGACCATCCGCATACCGGATTCGCCGTTTTCGAGGATGCCGATAACCGGCGGCTTGTCCGCTGGCGATGGGAGGTAGTCCACGATCGCGTCCAGGACGGCCTGGATTCCTTTGTTCCGGAAAGCCGACCCGCAGGTAACCGGGAGGATTTCGCTGCGGAGCGTGCGCAGACGCAGGCCAAGCCTGATATCGACGGGCGACAGATCGCCGCTCTCCAGATACCTCTTCAGCAGTCTTTCATCGCCATCAGCAGCCGCCTCGAGCAGTTTTTCGCGGTACTCGCTGGCGAGGCTCACCATTGCGGACGGGATCTCGCCGCGATCGAAGTGCACGCCCTGGCCGGCATCGCCCCAGTAAATCGCCCTCATTCCGACCAGATCGATGACACCCTTGAACCCGTCGGATGCACCAACCGGCAACTGCAGGAGAACGGGGTTCGCATGCAGCCGGTCACGCATCTGGCGCACGACACGAAAAAAGTCGGCCCCCGGACGGTCCATCTTGTTGATGAACGCGATACGGGGCAGGCAATACCTGTTGGCCTGATGCCAGACAGCTTCGGATTGAACTTCGACGCCACCGACTGCGCAGAACAGGCTGACGCCGCCATCAAGCACGCGCAGACACCGCTCGACTTCAATCGTGAAATCGACGTGGCCCGGCGTATCGATGATATTGATGCGGTGCTCGGAAAACTGGCGGTCCATGCCGGACCAGAAGCAGGTGGTCGCCGCGGAGGTGATCGTTATGCCGCGCTCCTGCTCCTGCTCCATCCAGTCCATGGTCGCTGCGCCGTCATGGACCTCGCCCATCCTGCGCGAGACGCCCGTATAGAAGAGGACGCGCTCTATCGTGGTGGTCTTGCCCGCGTCGATGTGCGCAGAGATACCGATGTTGCGGTACTGCTCGATTGGGGTAGTCCGTGGCACTTCAGTTCCTTGCGTCGCACAACATCAGGCAGATATTCGGACGCGACCGGGTCTACCAGCGGTAGTGCGAGAAGGCGCGGTTGGCCTCGGCCATCCTGTGCGTATCCTCACGCTTTTTCACGGCGGCACCGCGGTTCTCGATGGCATCGAGAATCTCATGTGCAAGGCGGTGGGCCATGGACTTCTCGGACCGCACGCGGGCGGCATCGATGACCCAGCGCATGGCGAGAGTCTGGCGGCGCGCCGGACGAACTTCGACGGGAACCTGGTAGGTCGCACCACCAACGCGTCGGGACTTGACCTCGACCATCGGCTTCACGTTGTCCAGCGCCTTGCCAAACAGCTCGACCGCCTTCTCCTCGTCCTGGCCGCTGCGCTCGACGATGCGGTCCAGCGCGCCATAGATGATCCCTTCGGCAACGGATTTCTTTCCGGAGACCATGATCATGTTGGTGAACTTGGCCAGCAGGTCGCTGCTGTACTTGGGATCCGGCAGGATCATGCGCTTCGGCGCTGACGTTCTTCTAGACATAACTTACTCCAGATCAGCTCTTCGGGCGCTTGGCGCCATACTTGGATCGGCCCTGACGGCGGTCACTCACGCCAGCACAGTCGAGGGTGCCCCGGATGGTGTGATAGCGCACACCTGGAAGATCCTTTACACGGCCACCGCGAATCATGACGACCGAGTGCTCCTGAAA